>CANMHY010000102.1 GCA_947497675.1 Alphaproteobacteria bacterium | reverse complement strand
GGACCAGAAAGACCAATCATTGAAACAAGTGCTTTGGCCATTTCTGCTTTACTAAATGAAAACTGCGCTAAAAACCGCCGTATTTTTCGACACGTTGACTCTTGAAGAACTTCTCCTTGAAATCCAAGGCTACACTTGTGTTGCTGGATATTTCCCGAAATTATTAACCCTAAAATCATTTGCGAAAAACACTTTATTCTTGCAAGATTACCTGAAAGTAGGGTTTCATATCTTTTAAGAAGAGTGTTGAGTTCCATAAAATTAACCTCTTATTTTGTGAAGAAAAATAAAGAGTATCGATTTTATGTTTGTTTTCAACACCTTTTTATATTTTTGCGCATTTTAAAATTGTCCGATAGCAAGAGATTTTTCTTATAAAAAAACAATGGTTCCTAGATGAAAAACAAAAAAACGACCAAACGCCCACCAATTTTAGAGGACGAAAACACCTCAACGATAATCACTTCTGCAAGTCGTGTCGGATCTCTTTTGAAAAAAAGAAGAGAAGAACTTAAAATTTCAATTGAAAAAGCCGCTCAACTCCTCTGCATTCGAAAAGAATTTATAAAAGCCATCGAGGAGGGAGAAACCGAGAATCTTCCGGAACGGGTCTATACATTTGGATTTGTTGGGAGTTATGCAAGCTTCTTAGACCTCGACAAAGACTCTATTTTACGTGAATACCAAAAAGAAAATAACGTCAGTAAAGACCCTGATTTTATATCTTTTCCAGACCCTCTTCCCAAAAAAGGGACCCCCTCTTATGTAAACTATCTGATCGGTCTTTTGATTATAGGACTTGGGATTGGACTTTGGATCTCTTTTAATTCGAGGGAACCCTCTCTCAACGAAACCACTCTTTCACCTCCTTCTGAAACTTTAAGCCCGAATGACACGCAACCGATTGATCCCGTTTCTTCTTCTCTCCCCCAACTCATTTCGCCCAAAGAGGATGCTCTACTTGAGGTCTCCTCTTTGCCCGCAGACGCAGATAAACCTCTCTCTTCCGAGCCTCAAGAGGAAAATGAAGGAGACTCTATCAAGCCTCTTTCTGAGGAAGAACCCCTCTCTTTGACCGAAGAAAATGCCTCTTACTCTTCAGAAGAGACGCTGCCCCCACCCGTTTCTCCCGCGTCATCCGAGATTCTCCTGACAGCAAAAGAACGTGTGTGGGTTCAAATTACGAATGCCTCTGGTGTTCCGAGTTTTACGAAAGTAATGAAACCAGGAGAGTTCTATAAGCTTCCGTCAACGACCGATTCTTACTTAACGATTGGAAATGCTGGAGGACTTGAAATTACGGTCGATACCAAGGCAATTCCTCCTCTTGGAAAGTCAGGACGGGTCATTCGAAATTTTTCTTTAAATGCTGAAAAACTTTTAGAGAAGCTCTCTTCTGAGGCTGAAACTGCTTAGAAAAAAGAGGGCATTCTTAATAAGACGCTTTTTAGACTGTTTTTTAAAATTTTAGAGTATTATTTTTTAAAATCTTTGGGTATTAATTAAGAGTCTAACCCTCGTTAACTTCTCTTTTAGAAAGACTTTTAATGCTTCTTGTTCGTGGAACCCATGACTTAATTCATAAGAGCGCTCAAGTTCATCGGTATATTACTGAATATGCCCGAACATGGGCCCATAAATATGGATTTACGGATGTTTCAACGCCAATTCTTGAATATGAAGGTATTTTTTCACGTAGTTTGGGAGAAACTTCTGATATCATTCGAAAAGAGATGTTTGTTTTAGAACAAAAAGGAGATGACCCCCATAAAGAATCCATTATTTTAAGACCTGAAGGCACAGCCCCTATCATGCGCGCCCTTTTTATGAACGGTCTTCATCAAACCCTCCCTCAAAAGTTCTTTTACGAGGGACCTATGTTTCGATATGATCGTCCTCAAAAAGGACGTCAGCGGCAATTTCATCAATTTGGCATTGAACTCTTAGGGATTAAGTCTTCCTGGGCAGAGATTGACGTTATTTCTCTCTCCTTTGATATTTTAAAGGGCCTTGGTATCTCAAATCTTACGCTTGAAATCAATACCCTTGGCGATAAAGAGAGTCGAGAAGCGTATAAATCTGCTCTTGTTGACTACTTTCAAGACGTTAAAGAGTGTTTATCGCTCGAGAGTCAAGAGCGTCTTCTTAAAAATCCATTACGTATCTTAGATTCAAAATCAGCCCAAGATAGAAAACTCATTGAAGATGCTCCAGTCTATAGAAACTACCTTAATACTTTCTCTGAAAATTATTTTGAAACTCTCTTAAAAAATCTCAATCATCTTGATATTCCCTTTAAAATAAACCCCCATTTGGTTCGAGGTCTTGATTACTATAGCCACACAGTCTTTGAAATCACAACACCGGATCTGGGGACCCAAAGCACTCTTCTTGCCGGTGGACGCTATGATTCTCTCTCAACTCTCATGGGAAATTCAACAGATATCCCTGCCGTTGGATGGGCAGCCGGCATTGAACGCCTTGCTCTCCTCCTTGAAGACAAACTTTCATTGCCAAACCCGCGTCAATTTGCGCTTATTCCTCTCTCAGAAGAACAGGATAGAGAGGCCTTTTCATGGACTCAAAAATTACGTCAAGAAGGCCTTATCGTTCATTTCGTTTCTGACGGAAAAATTGCTCAAAAATTTAAGGCAGCGGCAAAACTTGGCGCTCAGTATGGTCTTGTGTTAGGGGATGAAGAGTCAAAAACAAAAACTTTTACCCTTAAGAACTTTGAAACGGGCGATCAGCAACAAATCTCTCAAAACGCTCTCTCAACCACTTTAAAATCTCTTTAACCCTTTAGAATAGTTCCTTTTAATTATGAATTTTGCCCAAAAACTAGACCGTGTTCTTGACCATTACGCTTCTTTAAAGCAAAAACTCGAATCCCATCATGACAATCCGCTGGAATTTATCCCTCTGACAAAAGAATACTCTGATTTAACACCCCTTGCTGACGCCATTTTAGAGCTTCGCAAGGCTGAACAAAACAAGCAAGAGCTTTCGTCTCTTTTAAAAGAGGAGAACCTTGAGTCCGATTTAAAAGAAATGGCGCATGAAGAGCTTATTACTTTTGATAAAATCCTCCCAGAGCTTGAGCAAAAAATTAAAGTACTCCTTTTGCCCAAAGATAAAGATGATGAGCGTAATGTCATTTTGGAAATTCGGGCTGGTACAGGAGGTGAAGAGGCCGGTCTTTTTGGGGCAAATCTCTTTCGAATGTATAAACGTTATGCAGAAATAAAAGGGTGGCGATTTGAAACCCTTGATCTTTCAGAGACAGGAATTGGGGGTATTAAAGAAGCACGCGCAAATATTTCGGGGTACAATGTGTTTGCACGACTTAAATTTGAATCCGGGGTTCATCGTGTTCAACGCGTCCCTGAAACAGAAAGCTCTGGCCGCATTCATACCTCAGCCGCGACCGTTGCCATTCTTCCTGAGCCAAAAGAAGTCGATGTTGTCCTCGAAGATAAAGATATTCGAATTGATGTCTTCCGCTCAAGTGGCCCTGGAGGGCAATCTGTAAACACAACGGACAGTGCTGTGCGCATTACCCATATTCCAACAGGAATTGTTGTTCAACAACAAGACGAAAAGTCTCAGCATAAAAACAAAGCAAAAGCACTTAAAATTCTAAGAGCACGGATCTATGAAAAAGAGAGAGAGCGACAAGACTTAGAGCGCTCTCAAAATAGAAAATCTCAAATTGGGAGTGGTGATCGTTCGGAACGCATTCGAACGTATAACTATCCGCAAGGGAGACTCACCGATCACCGGATTAATTTAACGCTCTATAAGCTTGCACAAATTCTCGAAGGCACTGACCTCGATGAGGTGATTGAGCCTTTAATTGCAGAAGACCAAGCAAAGAAGCTCACAGATTTTTCAGACGTTTAAATGAATCTATCTCTAGAACAAGCGCTGAGTTTGGGCCAAGAAACACTTTTCGCTTCATCCCTAGAATTAACCCAAGCGGACGCTTTCAAAAAAGCACGACGCCTCTTGGCTCATGTCTTAAAAAAAGATCCAAGCTATCTTTACGGGTTTTCAGAAACAGTGCTCTCGGCCCAAGAACAAAACATTTTTAAAGACTTAATCCTAAAGGCCACTCAAGGGATGCCCCTCTCCCGCATTCTCGAGCAACGTGAATTTTGGTCCCTGCCATTTTCATTAAATGTAGCTACATTAGACCCACGTCCTGACAGCGAAGTTATCCCTGATGTTGCCTTAAAATTACTAAAAAATCACAATACTTCTCTTCGCATTCTTGATTTAGGGACAGGTTCTGGTTGCTTGCTTCTCTCTCTCTTGCACATGCTTCCAAATGCTGAAGGGATCGGCGTTGATTTAAGCTTTGAGGCCGCTCTTTGTGCGCGGCAGAATGCTTTTAATTTAGATCTCTCTCAAAGAGCTTCTTTCATTCAAGGGTCTTGGACAGATGCCCTCACTGGGAAATTTGATCTTATTGTGAGCAATCCCCCTTATATTCCCACA
>CANMHY010000101.1 GCA_947497675.1 Alphaproteobacteria bacterium | reverse complement strand
AGGAACAGAAGAAGCCCAAAAGCTCAGGCTTAAGGGCCAAGGGGAAAAAGGGCTTGGAAATGGTCCTTCGGGAGATGTCCACATCGAGATCCATATCGAACCTCATCCCTATTTTGTGCGGAAGGGATTTGATATTTATCTTGAGGTGCCCATTGGATTAAAAGAGGCTGTTTTGGGGAAAAAGATCCAAGTCCCCACAATTCATGGCCCTGTGATGGTCAACATTCCAGAAGGGACGAATACAGGACAAACGCTACGTCTTAAAGGAAAAGGAATTAGTCCTGAAAAAGATGGAAAACAAGGAGATCAATACCTTAATTTTAAAATTGTTCTCACAGATCCTAAAGATCATGAACTTCATAAATTTGTTCAAGAATGGGAAGAAAAACCTTCTGAAGAAGAGTCTATTCGCAAAGCATGGTTGTAAATTAAAAAGGATTTTTTGAGCTCTTTTTTTGGCGTTTTTTATTTATTGTTATCTTAATCCTAGCCCAACCATAAATTTAGAGGAGAAGCAATTTTTAGGTTCTGTTTCTTAATTGAATATTTTTTGGACTAAAAGAAGGAAGAAAAGCAATGCCTCCGAGGGAGATGAGCGTAATCCCGCCGCCAACAAGATAGGTCATCTGCGGGGAATAATATTCCCAAACAAGACCTGCCCAAGCGCCGGCAATAAGGTGAACCAGGCCTGTAATGAGATAATAAACTCCAAAAGCTGTTGCTCTTAGGTCAGGTCGCGCTGTATCTGCAATCATTGCAAGAATAAGGCTTGTTGTGGCCCCAATTTGTGCTCCCCAGAGACCAACCCCAACAAAGGCCCAGGATAGTGAATTGGATAATCCCAAAATAAGATCTGATAAAATAAGAATAAAAAAGCTAATCGCTAAAAGAATTCGGCGATCATAGATGTCTGATAACCGCCCAAAAGGATAGGCTGCAAAAGAATTGCAAATATTCATGACAAGCATAATAAGAGCTATATTGTGAGTCTCAAGGCCTAAGTTTTTACCCCGTAAGGAGAGAAAAGCTTCTCCAAAACGTGCCAATGTAAAAACTGAGCTGAGGCCTATCACCAACCAAAAACTCTTTGAAAGCTGCATGATATTTGAAAGTTTAATGAAGTGTTTTTTATAGGCTGCGACTGGGGGAAGTTTGGGCTCTTTTACCATCCAGACAATTATGAGCGCTCCTGTAAGGGCAGGAATAAAGGAAAAAAGAAATAAAAGCCGATAGTTATTATGGGTCCAAATCATGAGAGGAATCGTTAAAAGGGATCCAAGAGCAGACCCAACAATCGCAAGGGTTTGCCTGAGACCATAGCACTCCCCTTTGAGGTGTTTTGGAGCAATATCTCCTATTAAAGCATCTCGTGGGGCAGCTTGCATCCCATTTCCAAGGCGATCTAAGGCATGTCCTATCATGAAGATAGAAAGAAGAGGAGAAAACGCTAAAAGCGGTCGCGAAATCGCTGCAAACCCATATCCAATCAAAAGAAGAAGCTTTCGTTTTCTTAAATAATCACTGATCATTCCAGAAAAAATCCGGCTCATAAGTGCAAAAGCTTGTAAAAGACCATCCCAAATTCCAACCACCCAGGGGCTCACCCCTAATATTTCAACAAGGTAGATGCTGTAAAGACTAAAAATAATAATGGTGGAGAGGTTAATAAATAAATTAGCAAATCCCACACCCCAAATATCTTTTGGAAGAAGGGCAAGGTCGCTTGCAACCTTTTTCAAGGAAAAGGCAGATAATCGTGACATTTTATAAGAAAAGCCCTTTGAGAAGTCATCAAAATGAGTGGTGCCCCCGGGGAGAGTCGAACTCCCACTTCCTTGCAGAAAACAGATTTTGAGTCTGCCGCGTCTACCAGTTCCGCCACAGGGGCATATGCAAATGCATAATACTCAACTTCAAACGAAGGTCAAGATTTTATTGATGTGGAATTTTTTCTTTTAGCGATTTAAAAACAAGAGGAGATACAAATTCAGACACATCTCCGCCTAAGAGAGCAACTTCTTTTACAAACCGTGAAGAAATAAAATGATGTCGCTCTGAAGACATTAAAAATACAGTTTCAATTTTGGAAGAAAGATACGTATTCATTCCGACAAGCTGAAACTCATATTCAAAGTCTGATACAGCTCTAAGACCTCTTAAGATAAGCGTCGCCCCCCGGAATTCGGCAAAGCGAACAAGAAGACCTGAAAAAAGAGAAGCTTCTACCTTACACCCTGGATTAAAGAGATGAAGTGTTTCTTTAATCTCTTGCTCCGTCATCTCAAGACGCTGTTGAGGAGAAAAAAGAGGAGATTTCCCCGGGTTTTCGGAAATTCCAATGATGAGATGATCTAAAAAATGGGTGCCTCTCCGGATAATATCGATATGTCCTTTTGTAATAGGATCAAATGTACCCGGAAAAACACCGATTCTTTTTGTCATAAAGGTTTATTCTTCATTTTGAGGGTCTTCACTTTGAACATCTTCACTTTGAACACCCTCAATTTGATTGTCTTCATTCTGAGGAGATTCAATTTGACCCTCTTGAAGATCTTCATTCTCCTCTTCTTCAATGTTTTCTTCACGTACCACTGCGGTGGAAGCAACTTTTTCATCTTTTCCAACGCGGAATAAAATGACCCCTTGGGACTGACGTCCGCAAATTCGAATATCGTGAACAGGACACCTTATGAGTTGCCCTTGATCGGTCACAAGAATGACCTGACCTTGATTTTCAATGGGGAAAGAAGAAATCACATTTCCAGTTTTAGTCCCAAGCGTCATGTTAACAACCCCCTGCCCGCCGCGATTTGCCCGTCGATAGGCATAGGATGAGGTTCTTTTTGCAAAGCCATTTTCAGTAATCGTCAAGATAAACTGCTCTTTTTCAGCCATTTCTCGATAGAGCTCTTCTGTTATCTGAATATTAGAAGATTTTTCTCCTTCTTCTTCTGGAGTCTCTTCTTGAAATTCAAGTTCTTCGCCCTTGCGATCTTTATTCGCTTTTCTAAGATAAGCTTCGCGCTCTTCAGGCGTAAAACGGGTTTCATTGATAACGGACAAAGAGTTGACAGTATCCTCTTTTCCAAGGCGAATGGCCCTCACCCCATTTGAACTACGCCCTGCAAATATTCTTAGGGCATCAAGGGGAAAGCGAATGGATTTTCCAAGACGCGTTGCAATTAAAACATCTTGATTTTCTTCACAAATATGAACTCCAATAAGCTTCTCGTCACCATCGAGCTTAATGGCAATAAGACCATTTGAGCGGATATTTGAAAAGTCAGAGAGACGGTTACGTCTTATATTTCCAAGAGATGTCGCAAACAAAATATAGAGGTTTTCCCAAGTTTCTTTCTCTTCAGGAAGGGCAAGAACGGTCGTAATGACTTCTCCTTCTTCAAGAGGAAGTAAATTAATCATCGCTTTCCCGCGTGATTGAGCAGAGCCCAAAGGAAGGCGATAAGTTTTCATTTGATAGACTTTTCCTTTTGACGAAAAGAAAAAGACAGGAATGTGAGTATTTGCAATAAAGACTTGATTTACAAAGTCTTCATCACGGGTTTGCATCCCCGCCTTTCCTCTGCCACCGCGTCTTTGTGCACGGTAGGTGGAAAGAGGAACACGCTTAATGTAGCCAGAATGAGAAACCGTAACAACCATGTCTTCGCGTTCGATGAGGTCCTCATAGTCTTGATCGCCAAAATGGTCAATAATTTCAGTGCGGCGCGGAACGGCAAATTTTTCTTTAATTTCAAGAAGTTCCGTTTTCATAATTTCAAGGCGGCGCGGTTTAGAAGCGAGAATGGCTAAGAATTCTTTAATTTGTTCAATTATCGATTCCAATTCATGAGCAATTTTGTCGCGCTCAAGGCCTGTTAAACGATGAAGTCTCAAGTCAAGTATCGCGCGCGCTTGCGTTTCAGAAAGAAGGTATTTGCCATTCTGTACCTTATGTGCTTCTTCTTGGATAAGACTCAAGAGCGACGCTACCATGTCTGCAGGCCAGGGTGTTTCCATGAGTTTTTCACGCGCGATCTGCGGATCTGACGCGCTTTTAATGAGGGCAATCATGGCGTCGATATTGGCCACAGCAACGGCAAGTCCAATTAAAATATGAGCGCGATCTTGTGCTTTCAAGAGGTCAAACCGTGTCCGATTGGTAATAACCTGTTCCCGGAATTCTATGAAATACTCGAGGACGCGTCTGACCCCCATAAGTTTGGGTCGTCCCTCATGAAGGGCAAGAAGGTTAACCCCAAAGGATGTTTGAAGTTGTGTATGTTTAAAAAGTTGATTCAAAACAACTTCAGGTGTTGCATCGCGTTTGAGTTCGACAACAACCCGAACGCCATCTCGATCTGATTCATCTCTCAGATCTGAAATCCCCTCAATAATTTTGTCCCTAACAGTCTCTGCAATGCGTTCTACAAGACGTGCTTTGTTAACCTGGTAAGGGATTTCAGTTGCAACAATCGCCATGCGGTCTTTTCTAATTTCTTCAAAATGGGTTT
>CANMHY010000100.1 GCA_947497675.1 Alphaproteobacteria bacterium | reverse complement strand
CTCACGAATTGGAAGACAATTTCTCTCTCCATCAAAAGATTAAAAGATCTTGATAAGCTTTTAGACGATAAGGCTGACTTAACGTTGACAAAAAAAGAGCTTTTAAAAATTGAGCGTGAACGTGATAAGCTGAGCATGACGTTAGGTGGTATCCGTGAAATGGGCGGTCGTCCTGATCTCTTAATTATTCTTGATGTGAATAAAGATCACATTGCCATTCAAGAGGCTCAAAGACTTAATATTCCTGTCATTGGAATATTGGACAGTAACTCAAATCCAGATGGTATCACCTTGCCTGTTCCAGGAAATGATGATGCAACACGCTCTATTGCGCTTTATTGTGATTTGTTTTCGGGTGCTGTGTTGTCTGGACTTCAAGCTGAAATGATTGCAGCCGGGATAGACGTCGGTGCTGCGGTGTCAGCTCCAGAAGAGCCTGCCTTAGCTGAGGAAACCTCAGAAAGTGCTGCTGCAGACGACGTCTCTGATGCTGCGGTCGCTTGAAGCATCTTGAGAAACGTGACTGTGCTGGACAAAGTCGGGAAGCGTGCAACGCACGCTTCCTAAAAAAGACGTTGTGTGCAATTTTATTAAGTTAAAAGATATTGATTGAGGCAAAAATGACAGAAATTACGTCGCAGCTTGTAAAAACCCTCCGTGAAAAAACCGGGGCTGGTATGATGGATTGTAAAAAAGCCCTTGAGGCTGTGAAGGGGGACTTGGAAGAGGGGATCGATTGGCTTCGAAAAAAAGGTCTCTCGGCTGCTGCAAAAAAATCCGGACGCATTGCGTCGGAAGGTCTTATTGGTATTGTTACCAAGGAGACGGCAGGGGTTCTTTTGGAAGTCAATGCTGAGACTGACTTCGTTGCCCGAAATGAACAATTTCAAAAGTTTGTTAAGGCAGTTTCCCATCTTGCGCTCGAAGATGACGTTGATCTTGACGCGCTTAAGAAGAAGCCTTATCCCGGAGCGGATCGTACGGTGGAAGAAGAGCTGACTCAGTTGATTGCAACTGTTGGCGAGAATATGACATTGCGCCGCCTTGGAAAATTAAAAGTACAAAACGGCGTCGTCTGCTCTTATATCCACACACAGGTCGCTCCAGAACTTGGACGCATTGGTGTTTTGGTTGCCCTTGAGTCGACAGGAAACACAGAAAAGCTTCATGAGCTCGGAATGAGTCTTGCCATGCATATTGCAGCAGCGCGCCCTGAAGTTCTAAAGGTGGCCGATGTTTCTAAAGATTCTCTGGACCGTGAGCGCCGTATTTTTCGGGAGCAATCCCTTGCCTCTGGAAAATCCGAAGATGTTATTGAAAAAATGATTGAAGGGCGTATTCGGAAGTACCATGAAGAAGTTGTCTTGTGGGAGCAAGCTTATGTTATTGACGGTAAATCAAAAATCAGCAAGGTGATTGAAGAGGCCGGTAAAGAGGTCGGAGCTCCTGTTGAACTTTTAGCGTTTGAACGCTTTGAGCTTGGAGAGGGTATTGAAAAAAAGACAACGGATTTTGCGTCTGAAGTTGCAGAACAATTGGCAAAATAAAGAAAGTTTATGATGACGTCAGGGCCTTCATCTCCTTTGTATCGTCGTGTTCTTTTGAAGGTTTCAGGAGAAGCCCTCATGGGATCAGCTGGATATGGATTTGATGTTGATGTTCTTGAGGGGCTTGTTCAAGATCTAAAGTCTCTCAAAGCTTTAGACGTTCAGATTTGTCTTGTCGTGGGGGGAGGCAATATCTTTCGGGGACTTTCTGGAGCCTCTAAAGGAATGGACCGTGTATCGGCAGATTACATGGGAATGCTTGCAACGGTTATGAATGCCCTTGCCCTTCAAAGTTTTTGTGAAAGAGCAGACATTCCCGCACGGGTTTTATCCGCCATCAGTATGTCTCCGGTCTGTGAATCTTATGAACCTCTCAAGGCACGTCAGTATCTTTCAGCTGGAAATATTGTTATTTTTGCGGCTGGAACGGGAGATCCCTTTTTTACAACAGACACAGCAGCAGCCCTTCGGGCTTCAGAAATGAAATGTGATGTGATTTTAAAGGGAACAAAAGTGGATGGTGTTTATTCCGATGATCCAAAAAAGAATCTTTCAGCTGTGCGTTATGAAACATTAACCTACGAAGATGTGCTTGCAAAAAAATTAAAAGTTATGGATGCAACGGCAATTTCTCTGGCGTCAGAAAATAAAATTCCAATTCTTGTGTTTTCGATGAATACAAACAAGGCTTTTGAGAACGTGGTCTTAGGGAAAGGCCTCTTTACGCGTATCGGTTAAGTTTAAAAAGAGAGAATCATTAAGGAGGATACAGGGCATGACAAATCCTAAAGTTATAGAAGATATGGCTGATTTAAAGAGACGTATGCAGGGCGCTCTCGAGATGTTAAAAAAAGAATTTTCAGGGTTGAGGACAGGACGCGCCTCTCAGAATTTACTCGATCCTGTTCAAGTGGAGGCCTATGGGTCACGCATGCATCTTTCTCAGTTGGGAACGGTTGGAGTGCCCGAGGCTCGTCTCCTGACGGTTCAGGTTTGGGACAAAAGTATGGTTAAAGCCGTTGAGAAAGGAATTCGAGATGCGGGGCTTGGCTTAAATCCTATGGCAGATGGTCAACTCATTCGGGTTCCGATTCCGGATCTTTCTCAAGAACGTCGTCAAGAATTAATTAAAATTGCCTCAAAATATGCTGAGCTTGCACGGGTGAGTGTTCGAAATGTCCGCAGAGATGGCATGGATCACTTGAAAGGACTTTTAAAAGAATCCGTTCTTTCGGAAGACGATCATCATCATATGGGTGAAGATATTCAAAAAATAACAGATGAGTTTGTGAAAAAAATAGATGAATCATTTCATGAAAAGGAAAAAGAAATTCTCCATATTTGAGTTTCATAAAGGTAAGAAAATATTTTTAGATAGAGTTTGATTAATTGAAAACAGTAACTTCTGAGGCTATACCCACACCAAACCCTTTTCCGATCAAGCATCTTGCCTTGATTTTAGATGGAAATGGTCGTTGGGCCCTGTCGCGTGGTCTTCCAACGATCGAAGGTCATCGTCAAGGAGCAGAAGCGCTCCGAAATATTTTAAGAGATGTTTGGGATGCCGGAATTCAATATTTAACGGTCTATGCGTTTTCAACAGAAAACTGGAAGCGGTCTAAGCTTGAGATTTCAGGTATTATGCAGATCTTAAGATATAATCTTAAAAAACATCTCAACGAGTTTATTGAAAATAATATTCAGATTCGTATTTTGGGCGATCTCTTAAAGTTTCCGAAAGATCTTGTTCCTCTTATTGAAAATGCTGTTGAAAAGACAAAAAAGAACACGGGCCTGACCCTGGCCATTGCCTTGAACTATGGGGGGCGCGCTGAAATTACGCGCGCTGCAAAACGCATCGCTGAAAAAGTTGTCTCCCAAGAAATGAGCCTTGAAGAGATCGATGAAGCGTTATTCGCGCATCACCTCTATACGGCGGGTCTTCCCGATCCAGATTTGCTGATACGGACAGGGGGAGATATCCGAATTAGCAATTATCTCTTGTGGCAAATGGCCTATACGGAGTTTTTATTTACAGAAACACTCTGGCCTGATTTCTCAAAGACAGATTTAATTGAAAGCCTTGAAGAGTTTAAAAAAAGGCAACGACGTTTTGGAGGGGATCAGCGGGACGTTCAAAAAACAACAAAAAATAAAATAAAGGAATAAAGAGAGAAGAGTTTTCTTGCAATCTTTAAAAGACTTCGGTAAAAGAACATCTGGCTCATAAAAATTCATTTTTCAATAAAGGGTTACTTTAATGAAAGACAATATTCATCCTAATTATCATGAAATCAACGTTGTCATGACCGATGGGACAAGTTTTACAACGCGTTCAACCTGGGGAAAGCCAGGGGACACCTTGCGTCTTGACATTGATCCAAAATCCCATCCAGCATGGACAGGGGTTCACCGTTTGATGGATTCTGGCGGACAAGTTCATAAGTTTAATAAGCGTTTTCAGAACATTGGGGTTAAATCTCAAGAATCTGCCTAGATCTCTAAGACTCTAACATTATCATTATCGGAAAATAAAAAGCCTCTTTTTTAAAAACGGAGGCTTTTATTTATTAAAGTCTAATAATATTTTTCAGGGGTGTGCAGTTTACTCCACCACCCGCTACATCTAGTGTTTAGGGTTTTGCCCGAAACCAAGTTAACCAGATTTTTAAGGTAATTCTCCATATCCATAAATACTACATCTAGTAGACCGTGGCGTAAACTGCATACCCCCCCTATATTTTTTTATATTTTGGAGAAAAGTCATGAAATTATCAGATATTTTTAAAACGTCGACGACTTTCGGAATCTTAGGAAGCCTTTTTTTAAGCAGTTCTTCCTACGGGATGCTCCCCTCTTCTTATGAAATTTTAGAAAAAGAAGGGCGTCCAATCCTGGTTGCGACTCAAATCATGCAAGATGATTCGGTAGATGGAGATGAACAAAAAAAACTGCTTGAACGATTTTCAAA
>CANMHY010000099.1 GCA_947497675.1 Alphaproteobacteria bacterium | reverse complement strand
AAAAAGGTTTTTTAAGACAAGGAATCGGGGGACTTTTTTCCCGGTAAATGTGTTAAAAATCCCTTCATTTTTATAGTTCACTTAAGTAATGGGTATAAAAAAAGGGGCCTTTAAAAGAAATATTTTTTGCGTCTCCTTAAAGAGACTTCAAAAATATGTGTAACGTAAATTGGTAAAGAAAGGACTTAAGAATGGCTTTAAAAATTCGTCTTGCCCGAGGTGGCTCAAAACAACGACCCTTTTATCGAATTGTTGTGGCAGAGGCAGATTGTCCGCGCGACGGGCGATTCGTTGAAAAGGTCGGCACCTATAACCCAATGCTCGACAAAACAAATCCTATCCGCGTTGTTTTAGAAGCAGAGCGTATCCAATACTGGCTTTCCGTAGGAGCTCTCCCGACGGATCGCGTTGCACGCTTTTTAGGGGAGGCAAAAATCATTGCTGTTCCTGCTCAAAAAAATAGCGTTCAGAAAGCTCAACCAAAGAAAAAAGCACAAGAGCGCTTGAAGCAAGAAGCCGATCGCCTTCAGAGCATTGAAGACGAAAAAACAAAAGCTGCTGCTGCACCCCTTCCAGAAGTTCCCGAAGCAATACCTGCTGAAGAAATAACTGAAACTGCAGTTCATGAAGCAGCCCCTGTTGCCGAAGAAGCACCAGCACCAGAAGAAGCGCCTGCTGAAAGCTCTGAGCCTGCACAGGAAGAAAAACCTTCTGCAGAACCAGAAACTGCTGAAGCAACGCCTGAAGCTTAAAAAAAAGGTTTTTAAATGACCATTATTCCTGCTCCCCTCGATTCTGATCTTGTCTATGTCGCTCAAATCGTGGGGGGGCATGGAATTCATGGAGTCCTTAAAATTCAATGTTTTCTGGATAATCCCCATGATTTTAAGCTCTATTCCCCTATTTTCGACACATCACGAAAAAAATACCGCTTTGATGTTCTGAGTATCACACCAAAACATATTCTTGCACGTCTTGACGGAATTCACGATCGAACGGAAGCTGATGCTCTTAAAGGCCTTAAGCTCTATATTGAGCGCAGCGCGTTAAAATCTTTATCAGAGGAAGAGTATTACCAAAGGGACCTTTTGGGGGCCACTGTCTTAAACACAGAGAGAGAAATTATTGGAAAGCTCCTCCATATTCATAATTATGGCGCTCAAGATATACTTGATATTTCGCTTAATGACGGCACAATGATCCTCGTCCCTTTCCAAAAAGAAATTGTTCCTGAGGTCTCTCCCAATTCAGATCATCCTGAGAAAGGGTTTGTGATCATAGAGAGCGCTTATCTTGCTTCTGTCTTGGCACCCCCTGACAATTCCAAAGACACATGACCTGGAAAGTAACAGTTTTAACTCTCTTTCCTGAAATGTTCCCGGGAACACTTGGTTTTTCTCTGGCTCAAAAAGCTCTTTCTTTAGGACTTTGGTCCCTTGACGTTATCAATATTCGTGATTTTGCTCTTGATCGCCATCGGAGCGTTGATGACACACCTTTCGGGGGCGGGGCTGGAATGGTGTTAAGGCCCGATGTTCTTGAAAATGCCCTTGAGTCTGTTTTAAAGACATCTCAAACAAAAAATCCTGCTCTTTTTTACTTGTCCCCTCGAGGACAAGTCTTTAAACAAAAAACAGCTTCTACTTTTCTCAGCACCCCTGAAATTATTTTTATCTGTGGACGGTATGAAGGCCTTGATCAAAGATTCCTTGATTATTATAAAATTCAAGAGCTTAGCATCGGGGACTATGTTCTTTTTGGGGGGGAGGTGGCAGCTCAAGTTGTATTAGAGACTTGCATTCGACTCCTCCCTGGTGTTATAGGAACAGAAGATTCTTTATGTGAAGAAAGTTTTACGAAGGGCCTTTTAGAATACCCACACTACACGAGACCCTTTCTATGGAAAGGAATTTCTGTACCGGATGTTTTAACATCAGGCCATCATGAAGCCATTCGTTCTTGGCGCCGTCTTCAATCTGAAGACATCACGCAAAAAAGAAGGCCTGACTTATGGCTTGCGAAAGAGCCGACTCCCCTTCCTTCAACGCGGAAAAGAGAGAAGAGCTTAAGCAAAGACGTACAAACTGATGGACTGGAAATTTAAATTTAAAGGTGAAAATATGAATATTATTGAACAACTTGAACAACGCACAATTGCAGACCTCACAAAGGATAAAAATATCCCGACCTTTGCTCCCGGAGATACGCTTCGCGTCCTCGTGAATGTTATCGAAGGAGACCGGAAACGCGTTCAGGCCTTTGAAGGTGTTTGCATTGGACGTAAAAATTCAGCGCTTAATTCCTCCTTTACGGTTCGTAAACTCTCCTCTGGAGAAGGTGTCGAGCGTGTTTTTCCACTTTATTCTCCCCTCATTAATATTGAGGTTGTTAGATTTGGTGATGTCCGCCGGGCAAAGCTCTATTATCTTCGTGGACGCACCGGTAAGAGCGCGCGCATTAAAGAGCGTGCTTACTGGCTGACTCAGAACAAAATGAAAGCAGCGGAAGCCTCTGCAGCGTCCAAAGCTTCCGCTTCTGTAGAAGTTCCTGCAGAAGTTACAGAGACGCCAACAGACGTTCAAGAATAAAGACGTGCCCTCTTTGGAGAAATTTTACATGTCCTCCTTGTACCCTCCCCTTGAGCCTTATGCATCTGGGATGCTCCCAGTAGACGGTATTCATACGCTCTACTGGGAACAATCCGGAAACCCCAAAGGTGTTCCCGTCCTTTTTATTCATGGGGGGCCAGGGGGTGGAACATCTCCAAAACATCGTCAGTATTTTGACCCCAACCATTATCGTATTATTTTGTTCGATCAAAGAGGGGCTGGAAAATCAACTCCCATGGGAGAGCTTCAGGATAATACGACGCCTCTTCTCGTCTCTGACATGGAAAAACTCCGTGTTCTTTTAGAGGTTGAAAAATGGCATCTTTTTGGAGGATCATGGGGCGTAACGCTTGCTCTCTCCTACGCTATAGAACACCCTGATCGCGTTCTAAGTATGGTTCTGAGAGGTGTTTTTCTCTGCAGACCTGAAGAAATTAAATGGTTCTACCAAGATGCGGGAATAATTTTTCCAGAAGCGTTTCGAAAGCTCGCCCATTACCTTCCCGAAGAAGAGCGTCAAGATATCACAAAAGCCTACCACAAGCGGTTAACGTGCGGGAATAAAGAACTTGAACTCGAGGCCGCAAAGATTTGGAGCGGTTATGAGGGGACTTGTTCAACGCTTATGCCCAACCCAGATCTTGTCAAAACCTTTGAGGTGGATCATACGGCCATTTGCTTTGCCCGCATTGAAACCCATTACTTTGTCAATGATGCTTTTCTTCCCTCCGAAGGATTGCTCGGACATATTGATAAAATTCGTCACATTCCCACCATTATCGTTCAAGGGCGCTATGATATCGTTTGCCCCATTAAATCTGCCGATGATCTTGTCCAAGTTTTTCCAGAAGCAGAATATATCATTGTCCCAAATGCAGGCCATTCTGCATTTGATCCTCCGCTTCAAGCAGAGTTGGTAAAAGCTACCAACAAAATAAAATCGCTTACATAAAGGTTCTCACATGACACAGTCTCAAATGTTCTCACCTTCAAATCTTATGGCTGGTAAAAAAGGGCTTATTATGGGCGTTGCCAATGATAAATCTCTTGGATGGGGAATTGCCCAAGCCTTGTCAGCCGCAGGCGCTGAACTTGCTTTTACGTATCAAGGAGAGGTCTTTGAAAAACGTGTGCGCCCCTTGGCCGAATCTCTTGGGTCATCTTTCCTCATGTCTTGTGACGTGACCAATGAAGAAAGTCTTGTTCAAACATTTGATGCGATCAAAAAAAAATGGGGATCTTTAGACTTTGTCGTTCATGCCATTGCCTATTCTGATAAGGAAGAGCTCAAAGGTCTTTATCTCGATACCACGCGACAAAACTTCTTAAACACACTAGACGTCTCCTGTTACTCCTTTACAAGCGTTACCCGTCATGCGGCTGCCCTCATGACCGAAGGTGGGAGTCTTTTAACGCTCACGTATTATGGTGCTGAACGTGTGATGCCACACTACAACGTCATGGGCGTTGCAAAGGCAGCCCTTGAAGCTTCTGTCAGATACTTAGCAGTTGATTTAGGAGGCCAAAACATTCGCGTTAATGCGCTTTCAGCGGGACCCGTAAAAACCTTAGCTGCCTCTGGCATTGGTGATTTCCGATACATTTTAAAATGGAATCAGTATAATGCCCCCCTTAAGAGAAACGTCACCCTTGAGGATATTGGAGGTGCAGGCCTTTATCTTTTAAGCCCACTCTCGTCAGGAGTTACAGGAGAAGTGCATCATGTCGATAGTGGATACCATGTCGTTGGAATGAAAGCTATTGATGCTCCTGATATCACTCTTGTGAAAGAAGACTAAAAGAAGAATGCTCTGCCCACGTTCTCCTTTATTTGAATGACTCAAATTTTAGAATTTGAGAACGGAACTTGTTTTTCAAGTGGCCCATTCAACACCGAAGTGCAACACGGACAAAAATAGGAGTGTCAAAGAAGACCTCCTTTGGTGTTTTATAGTCTAGCACTTTTCGTGGCCGGTTGTTAAGAAATTTTTCGATAATGATTACCTCCTTTTTTTCCAA
>CANMHY010000098.1 GCA_947497675.1 Alphaproteobacteria bacterium | reverse complement strand
CCAATCGGTTATTGTGGGAAATTCTCTAGGCAAAACTTTTAAATCCCCCTTCATAAAATCCCGAAATGTCTGAGACTGAGCCGAGATATATTTCCCGTCTCGATAAATAAAATAGAGCGGGACATCTAAGATATAGTCGATATATCGCTCAAACCCCATACCATCATTGAAGACAAATTCAAGTCCTCCTGTCCTTGCGTCATCTGTGTGTTGCCAGACATAAGAGCGATAGCTTTGAAAAGGAAGGATTTGACGTTCTTTGAGAATAGAGGAGGCAAAAAGGGTTGAGATAAGAGGCTGCAAGGCAAGTCCAATCCGAAATTTTTCACACATATCTTGTTCAGAGGTGTAGTCAAGAGAGACCTGAAAGCTTGCTGTGCGCGTCATCATGTCAAGAGCGAGAGCGCCTTTTTGGGGTATATAATCACGCATGAGAAGATAGCGTTCTTTTGGGACCCAGGGAATGTCCTCAAAATTGGAAAGAGGGTCAAATCCAAGACCGAGAAGCAAAAGATTTTTTTGGGAAGCTTCGGGGAGTACTGTTAAAAGATAATGCTGATGCTCTTTTTTAAGAGAAAAGACATTTAAATGAGGAGAGGAAGAGAACTCTAATTGCCCCCCTGGCTCAAGGGTGACGAGAGCCCCTTCTTTCTTGATTCCAATAAGAGATGTATTTTCGTAAATACCTTCCCATCCCATAGAAAGAAGGCCTTTAAAAAGAACGGAGAGTCCATTTTCTGTTCCATAAGGAACACGCTGGAGGGATTCCGCCTCAAAAAAAAATTTCTCATGTTCCAGTCCAACCCGCAGGGAAGAAAGGGTCTTATTTCCTTTCTCAAAATAGTCCATAAGCTCTGAGGGGCTGGTTAAGAAAAAAAGGGGAAAGGCATCGTGGAAAGACGACATTTGTTTTTAAATAAGAAAGTTATACTCCTTTTTGAGTCGAGGCCATAAAAAGACACAAAGACATGATCGCTGCTGTTTCAGATCTTAAAATTTGAGATCCAAGACTGACAGGCTTTACAAAAGATTTTGATTTGAGGAGTTCTTTTTCTTCCGTAGAGAATCCTCCCTCAGGTCCCACAAGAAAGGAGCATCCTCTTGGTTCTTTTTTAAGGGCCTCCGAAAGAGGGGATGCATCTGAGCGTTCCTCACAAAAGAAAAGAGACTCGGACGGGGACCACTTTTCAAGCATGTCTTCGAGGCTCATGCTTTCATGAACATTTGGAATGCCTAAACGTTCACATTGCTCCACAGCTTCAATGGCACGTGCTTCTATGCGCTCGAGGTTAATGTAAGAGGGGACGGTATGTTTTGTAAAAATAGGAATAAAGTCTGAAACCCCCAACTCTGTCGCTTTTTCGATTAAAAAGCCAAGACGTTCCCCTTTTAAAGGAGCGAATAAGAGATTGAGAGTGTTTGATTTGGGTTGGGGATGCGTTTGTTTTTTAATTGTAAGATGAACGATGCGCTTCTGAATTTCAGAAATCTGTGCTAAAAATTCTCCATCTTGCCCGTTGAAAATAAGAAAACTTTGTCCCACGCTGAGGCGCATGACATTGAGAAGGTAGTGACTTTGTCGAGGGGTTAAGAAAACACGATCGTTTTCCTTGAGAGGGGTTGCAATAAAAAGGCGAATGCTGTGTGTCTGATCGTTCATAAAGTTACCCTTCCTCAGGTTATTTTAAATATTATAGCGCTTGATTAACACCATGAGAGACCTTAACATCCTTCTTGGTTAAACTTTCAAAACTCACGAATCCCTACCCTCCCCACGTGTTGTAAAAAGGAGAGACTTATTAAGAGAGACGTTTAGGAGACCAAGATTTTTAACGTAAGGTCTTATCATTATTAATTTATTTTTTAAACTTAAAAGAGTCTACTTGAAAAAATGATTCAAAAACAACCAGAAAATGAAAAAAATAGAGTTGAATCTTCAGATATTTCTCTGAAGAGACTCTCAAGAGCCCCTTTATTTTGGAGATCAAAGATTCTCCTCATGCGTCTCGACAGACCTGTTGGTATCTTTCTTCCTCTTTTTTCTGCCTTTTTAGGACTTTTTGGAGGCGCTTTTCCGCATTTTCCAAAGATGTCAGATATTTTTCTTTTTAGTCTTGGGGCGGTGGTGATGCGCGGAACTGCTTGTGTTTTTAATGATATCTGTGACCGAAACTTTGATGCACACGTAAAAAGAACACGCATGAGACCTCTTGCTTCAAAAAGTACCTCTCTTCTCTCCGCTGTCGTGTTGCTTCTTTTTTTATTGGGGTGTGGATTTTTCATTTTGATTCAATTTAATCGAGAGACGATTTATATTGGATTTTTTTTGGTTCTCTTAAGTGCGGTATACCCTTTGATGAAACGCATCACATATTGGCCTCAAATCTTTTTAGGAATAACATTTAATGCAGGTGTATTGATGGGATGGACATCCCAGGCAAAAAATTTAGATTTGACCTGTTTTATTCTCTACGGAGGCACTGTTTTATGGACGATTGGGTATGATACAATTTATGCTTTTCAAGATATGGATGATGATCTTTTGATTGGGGTTAAATCGTCGGCTTTAAGAGTAAAAAACCAATCAAAAATCTTCTTGATAAGCATTTATATGGGAAGCATAGGACTTTTTTATTGGTTTGGAGAAAGGTTAAATCTTAATTTTTTTTATAAAGGAGCTTGCTTTCTCGTGGGTCTTCATTTTTTAGGGCAAGTGCTGACACTTGATATAAATGATGCCCCCGCGTGTTTAAAAAAATTTAAATCAAACGTGTGGGTAGGTCTTATTCTTTTTTTTGGTCTTGTCCTCAGCTCTTTAATCAGATAATTCCTTAAGGGAGATTCTTTCTAAACAAGGAAAGAAAGAACTGAAGCATAACTTATTGAACTATAAAGAGTTTATCTAATGAATCCGAATTTGTCTTCTTCTGCCATCCAGTCTTTGCTTCAAGAAACACTTGAAAGTTCTTTAAAACGAGGGGCTGATGAGGCGGATGTGCTTTATGTTCAAGGAACATCGCTCAGTCTTTCGTGTCGTAACCAGACCATCGAAGAACTTGAAAGATCCGAAGGAGTAGATCTTGGGTTACGGGTTTTTAAGGGGAAAAGACAGGCCATTGTTTCAACCAGCAATCTTTCAAAGGAGTCTCTCACAGGTCTTGTAGATCGGGCGCTTGCAATGGCAAATCTGGTTCCAGAAGATCCTTTCTGCGGGCTTGCTTCAAAAGAAGATCTCGCTCAAACTTATGGAAATTACGAATCGAGTGATCCTCTTGAAGATACAGAGGAGACGCTTGTATCAGAAGCATTGGCCTGTGAACGTGCGGCTTTAGCTGTCAAGGGAGTTTCTAAATCAGAAGGCGTTGAGGCCTCTTGGGGAAAAAGTCTTGTCACTTTGGCAACAAGTACGAATTTTTATGGCTCTTATGAAGACTCCAGCCGATCCCTTTCTGCGGCGATGATTGCTGAAAAAAATGGGAAAATGGAGAGAGACTATGCTTTTACGTGTGCTATTTATCGAGAGAATATGACGCGTCCCGAAGCAGTGGGCAAGGAAGCCGGAGAAAGAACGGTGAAGAGGCTTTCTCCAAAAAAGATTCAGTCAACAAAACTCCCTATTGTCTATGATCCCCGTGTGGGATCAAGCCTTCTAGGCCATTTGGCGAGTGCCATCAACGGGGCGAGCATTGCACGGGGAACAAGCTTTTTAAAAGACAAGCTCAACAAGCAGCTCTTTTCTGAAAAAATGATGATTTTAGATGATCCTCATATTAAAAGAGGACTTAGGTCGAGAGGCTTTGATGTAGAGGGAATTGCTACGCGACCCTTAGCCGTCATTGAGGATGGCATTCTAAAAACATGGATTTTAGATTTAAGGACAGCCCGTCAGTTAAATTTAAAAACAACGGGACATGCAAGTCGCGGGACAGGGGGCATTCCTCATCCTTCTGTGAGCAACTTTTTTATGAAAGCGGGTGCCCTCACGCCTCACGATCTTATTAAGAGTCTTCCGAGAGGTCTCTATGTCACAGAGCTCATGGGATCAAGTGTAAATCTGGTCACAGGAGATTATAGCAGGGGCGCTATTGGATTTATGATTGAAAATGGTGAAATAACATATCCCGTGAGTGAAGTGACAATCGCAGGAAATTTAGGAGATATGTTTCTGAACTTGACACCGTGTAACGATTTAATCCACCAGTATGGCATTGATGTGCCAACGTTAATGATTGAGGGAATGACAATTGCAGGAAGTTAAAAGACGCGCGTTAACTGAAAAGAGCTTTCTTATTTTTGGAGCCTGTTTGGTGATGATTGGAACACAAGGATGTGGCAAAAAAGGGCCCTTAGATCCGCCAGTGGGCGCCGTGAGTACGTATCCTGCAACGTATCCTCAATATGCTAATGGTCCGGATGAGGAAGAAGTGCTTGGAAGCCTGGATGATCAAGGTCTTGAAAACTGGGCCGAACAGCCGTTGCTAAAGAAAGAAGCTGTTTAATCTAATATTCTTCAATTGAATCCCCAAATTTTAGGATGTAAAAAAACAAAAGAGTTATGACATACTTTTTCCTAATATTAAGGATTAAACGATGACAGAATTCCAAAATAAGCCCTATACTATAAATATTGGGACAG
>CANMHY010000097.1 GCA_947497675.1 Alphaproteobacteria bacterium | reverse complement strand
ATTTCAGATAAAACCCGGTTTTTTTATGACGGATTAAGATATCAACGTTTAGATCAGCCCTATATAAGGCATAAGGGACGTTTGGTGCCAGCTTCTTGGACGGAGGCATTTAAAAAAATTGAAAAAGAGCTTTCCCTGTGTGATCCTTCTGAAAGAGGCGCCATTGTGGGAAAATTAGCAGATGTTGAGTCAATTTTTGCTCTTAAAGAGCTCATGCTTGCGTTAAAAAGTCCCCATTTGGATTGCTGTGAGGACGGATCAAGACCTTTCACGGAGTTGAGGTCACTTTACCTTTTTAATACGGGGATTCCAGGGATAGAGGAAGCTGACGCATGTTTGCTTATCGGAACAAATCCACGCCTTGAAGCAACGCTCTTAAATGTTCGTCTTCGAAAGCGATATCTTCAGGGAAACTTTGAGGTGGGAATGGTGGGTTATAAAGCAGATTTAACGTATCCGTATACGTTTATAAGTGAAGATCCCACAGGTCTTGAAGCGTTGTTGGAGGGAAAGACGCCGTGGGCATCTATTTTTAAAAAAGCAAAACAGCCCATGGTTATTTTGGGGAGCGGGGCTTTGAAGAGATCTGACGGAAAGGCACTTCAAGCGTATGGGTTAAGAATTGCTCAAAAATATGGAGCCCTTCGAGACGATTGGATTGGATATAATGTTTTACACACGGCTGCAAGTCGGGTCGGAGCCCTTGATGTCGGGTTTATGCCACAAAAAGAAGGATGGACGGCGCAAAAAATGTATCAAGAGGCAGAAAAGGGAAATTTAAAATTTCTATACCTCTTAGGGGCAGATGAAAATCATGAAAAAAGGGCTAACACGACAAACTGTTTTGTTGTGTATCAAGGGCATCATGGAGATGCCGCAGCTCAAAGAGCAGATGTGATTTTACCAGGAAGTGCCTTTACAGAAAAGAATGCGACGTATGTTAATACGGAAGGGAGGGTCCAATGTGTGTCTCAATCTCTTCCCCCCCCCGGAGAGGCAAAAGAAGACTGGGCAATTATAAAGGCTCTGTCTGAACATCTTCGCTTAAAATTAAAATATGATTCTTTGATTGATTTAAGAGAGCACCTTTTTGAACAACATCCTTTTTTAAGAGATCAAAATCGACGTAACGTTGAGGCTCAAAAAGTGGCTCCGGAAATTGAAGCCTTTCTGAAAGGTCTTTCCCCTCAACAGTTGTCTTCGGAGGCATTTGTCCCTTTTATCTCCAATTATTACATGACAGATTCTATTACGCGCGCATCCCCAATGATGGCACGCGCGAGTGAAACTTTTATTTTGAAAAGGACAGAAAAATGAGGGGTTTTTTTTCTTTTTTTTCTCAAAAGATTCAGAGTTTTTTGGGAGGAGATCTTCTTTTTTTTGGGGAGTTGATTTTTAAAATTTTAATGGTAATCCTCCCTTTGCTTTTCATTGTGGCTTTGTTAACGCTTTTTGAACGCAAAGTCATTGCTGCGATCCAATTGAGGCGTGGTCCGAATGTGGTGGGTCCTTTTGGAATTTTACAACCCTTTGCAGATGGCTTAAAATTATTGCATAAGGAAATTATTATTCCCTCTCGTGCTAATAAATTTTTATTTCTTCTTGCGCCTATTTTTACTTTTACATTGGCGCTTTCAGTTTGGGCGGTTATTCCTTTTGGTTTTAAACAAAGTATTTCTAATATTAACGTTGGCGTTCTCTATGTCTTTGCTGTGTCTTCTTTAAGTGTTTATGGAATCATTATTGCAGGGTGGGCAAGTCATTCAAGGTATGCCTTTTTGGGCGCTTTGAGGTCGGCAGCACAAATGATTTCCTATGAGGTTTCTTTGGGGTTTGTGATTGTAACGGTTGTTCTCTGTGCGGGATCTATGAACCTCCAAGAAATCGTTTTAGCACAACAAAAATTTTGGTTTGTCGTTCCTCTTTTTCCGATGTTTTTCATTTTTATGGTTTCAGCATTTGCGGAAACAAATCGAGCCCCCTTTGATCTTCCAGAAGCTGAAACAGAGCTTGTTTCAGGATATAATGTGGAGTATTCATCCATGCCTTTTGCGCTCTTTTTTTTAGGGGAATATGCCAATATGATTTTAATGAGCGTTCTTGGGACGATTTTTTTTCTGGGGGGATGGCTTCCTCCCTTTGAGTGCAGGCCTTTTACGTGGATCCCTGATGGGGTGTGGTTTGGGATGAAAGTTCTTATTCTTCTCTTTGTTTTTGTTTGGGTTCGGGCAACATTTCCAAGATATCGTTATGATCAGCTGATGCGTTTGGGATGGAAATTCTTTCTTCCCTTTTCTTTGATATGGGTTGTTCTTACCGCGGCCGTACTTGTTTTCTTAAAGACAGGAATTTCCCTATGAATTTCAAAAAGGTGATGTTTTTTTTGAGCGCGTTTGGTCTTAAAGATCTTTTGAAAGGCCTTGGGGTTACTTTACGTTATATGTTTAAGCCAAAGGTGACGCTGGATTACCCTTTTGAAAAGGGAGCGATTAGTCCGAGGTTTCGCGGGGAGCACGCTCTCAGGCGTTATCCTAATGGGGAGGAGCGTTGTATTGCTTGTAAATTGTGTGAGGCCATTTGTCCGGCTCAAGCGATTGTCATTGAATCAGAGACGCGCGAAGATGGGTCGCGCCGGGCTTCAATTTATAACATTGATATGACAAAATGTATCTATTGTGGGCTTTGTGAAGAAGCGTGTCCTGTAGATGCGATTGTTGAAGGCCCAAATTTTGAATTTGCAACATTTTCTCACGAGGCTCTTATTTACGATAAAGAAAAATTACTTGCAAATGGAGATATTTGGGAAGAGGTTATCGCTCAGAATCTTAAAATGGGGCGACACGATCGATGAGGGCAGAAGGCTGTTTAGGAGGGGTTTTTTAATTTTGAATGTGTCAAACTTTTGTCTATAAAGTATGGAGAGACTTATGGTAGACTCTGCTTATATGAGGATCACATTATGACAGAATTTCAAAATAAGACGTATACCATCAAAATTGGGACAGATGATTTTAAAAAACTCATCACAGAAAGTACCCTCTATGTCGATAAGACCCTTTTGATCAAAACCATTATAGAAGATGCCTATGATGTTCTCCTCATCACCCGCCCGCGAAGATGGGGGAAAACCCTGAACATGACGATGCTTCAGTATTTTTTTGGCATTCCCGTTAAAAGTAATGGTGATATAGATGACGAAGAACAATCAAAAAGACAAAACATCTTTTCTCATCTGAAGATTGGAGAATATCCCGATATTCTTCAAAGATACTTAGGGAAATTCCCGGTAATCTCTGTTTCTTTTAAAGAAATTAAAGGAGAGAGCTTTGAGATGATCGAAATGAAGGTCAGAGATCTTATTTATGGACTTTATACAAGACATGAATATCTTCTTCAGAGTGCTAAGCTTTCAGAGTGGCAAAAAGATCTTTTTAAAAAATTTATGACAAAATCATTTGATCGTGCTGAATTAGAAAATAGTCTTTTCTATTTGAGTGAGATGATCTATACGCATTTTGGTCAAAAAGTTTTCATTTTGATTGATGAATATGATACGCCGCTCAATGATTGGTATGCTCTTCAATTGGCACGAGAGACGATTTCTGATGCAGAAGATACCTACTTTCAGAGTGTTTTAAGGTTGTTTAAAGGCATTTTTGGCAGCACGCTCAAGGGAAATAATTTTCTTGAAAAAGGAGTTGTCACAGGAATTTTACGGGTCGCCAAAGCAAATCTTTTCTCCGGGGTTAATAATTTTGGAGAGGATTCGATTTTAGATGAAAATTATGCAGCGCATTTTGGGTTTACAGAAAAAGAAGTCAATTCTCTTCTCCATAAATCTGGGCTGGATCAAAATCCAAAAACAGCTCAGACTTTAAAATCTTGGTACAATGGATACAACATCGGCGGACTCACGATTTATAACCCCTGGTCCATTATGAATTGCTTGAATAATAAAGGCGCGTTTAAAGCCTATTGGGTGGGAACGGCGAGCACAGCTCTCATCGAACAAGCCCTTGTTCTGGATAAGTTTCAGGAAGAGATGCAAATTCTTATTGAGGGGGGAAGTGTTGATATGGTTGCAGACCCTAAAATGGTCTTTGCGGATATTAAATCGTCTCCCAATGCGCTTTATAATCTCTTGCTCTTTTCAGGTTATTTAACAGTGGAAAGAAGCTTTGAAAATGAAGATACGACCTATAATTGTGATGTTAAAATACCGAATCGTGAAGTAAAAAGCATATTTTCTGGATCTATTCAAAAGTGGATCTCCCAAAAATTTAATATTGACGTTAAGGACTACAATGCTTTTCTAAATGATCTTCTCAAAGGAAATGTCGAAATTTTTATGCAGAAGCTTAAAGATTACCTTGAAACGTCAGCAAGCTTCTTTGCGACGGGCCCTAAGAATGCAGAACTTTTTTATAATGGATTTATCATGGGTCTTATCTCGGCTGTTTCTTCTCAGTATTTTGTAGACGCTGAAAGAGAATCGGGCGCTGGACGTGCTGATCTTCTTCTTATCCCAAAACCCACAGCAAAATATCAGAATGCTTTGGTTATGGAGTTTAAATTTGGAAAGTTCGAGACAGATTTACATCTTCTTGCTCAGAAAGCTCTTGAGCAAATAGAGCTTAAGAATTATGCGGCTCAGAT
>CANMHY010000096.1 GCA_947497675.1 Alphaproteobacteria bacterium | reverse complement strand
TTTTTGGCATCGCTAATGCCATTTTGAGACTCAAAATGGCATTACCAGGTGAATAAAGTAATGATTTAATCTTAAAATCTTCCTTCTTCTGAAAGCCCTTCTCTTCACGAAATCATATTCATAACCTCACACCCAACAATTAAAAATCCCAGAATTAAAAACAAAATCTGAAGTCCTTTGTTATCAACAATAGAATATTGGGAAGGAATTTTTCGAGCTTTTGGAGAAGTTATCAACCAAAGAGGCAAGAAAATGGCAATCACCGCAAGAACCATTCCAGCAAAACTCAATGCTTTTAGAAAAAGTTCAGAAACAAACAGAGAAATGATTAAAGGTGGCATAATCGTCAATCCAAGAGCACCTCCTTTTATTTTAAAAGACTGAAGAAAACGCCCCTTTGATATTTTTTCCTGCCAAAACTCACATAAAGCGAGACCCACCCCTATAGAGGACTTTAAAATTGCAATCATAGAGATCACACTTGCGAGCGTTTGGACCAAGGGCCAAGCAGTCGTTTCTGTGAGAGCTTTAACAAACTCCCCAATATCAAGTTTTCCCAGTGTTAAAAGGTAATATTTCTCGGGAGCGTTATGATAAAGGATTCCAATCGTACTCAGCGTCCAAATAATATAAATCCCTGCCGGAATAAGACTTCCCCAAAAAACAGCTCGTTTTAGGAGAAGCGCATCCTTATTGCAAAAATTTGTAAGCGTTTGAAAAATAACTTGAAATCCAAACGCTGTAAATAAAATAGGCAAGAGTGATGTCCAAGTGTTAAGCTTTCCAATGCTCTGTTCAAAAAAAGGAAGATGAAGAAGATCCACTTTTTTAAAAAAACCAAAGACCAAAATCCCGAAAGTTCCGAGCAGGACAATCAATAAAATTCTATTGACTTGCAAAACGCACTGTACAGAAAAACTCAGGATTAAAAAAAGAGCGAGAGCGTAAAAAACAACAATGTTTTTCATCGGAAAAGAAGCTTTAAGATGCGCCTCAAAAAAACTCTGAAAGATTGAGGCCCCACCATATAAATAGGCACAAAGAAGGGCCTAAATTAAGAACATTAAGCTTAAAGATCCGATATGAGAAGACAGAGGACCCCGATAAAAATTCCCAAGTTCTCCAAGCGTAAGACCTTTCCCCGCGCGTAAATTAAGTTCTAAACCCAAGAGACCTGAAAGATACATAAAAAACCAAAGCGTTATAATAAGCGCAATGCTTGGGAGAATACCAATTTTACAAAGAACCATAGGGAGAGCGATCATTCCCGCCCCAAGGCGAGTTCCTGCGATAAGGGCAAGCAGAAAGAATTAATTTCTTCATCGATTTTACTCACAAAAAAAATAATAAAAGACCATCTGAAGATCAGACAAAAAAAACGAAGAGTAAGAGGGGAAAGGAGATGTTTTTGCGCTTTTAGAGCGCAAAAGAAAAACAACGACAGAAAAAAACTGCAGACATATTTAACATCATGCCTTTATTTTAATCATTTTAGATAAAATCTGTCAATTTTAATATTTCTAATTTAGACGGTACGTTCCCACAAATTCATCTCTCAATCTCAAATATTATAGAGAAAAAGCCCAATTTTAAAAGATTTTCTTGAAATTAGCCCCCTCTTTCCTTTAAGGTGGCTCTTTAACTTAAACACCTTTTTTGAGAAATGAAGAGATCTATGACTGAAATTCGTAACATTGCCATCATCGCCCATGTTGACCATGGAAAAACCACGCTTATTGATTCCCTTTTAAAACAAAGTGGAACATACCGTGATAACCAAGTTATTACGGAACGCGTTATGGATTCGAACGATCTTGAAAAAGAACGTGGAATTACCATCCTTGCAAAATGTACTTCTATGACGTTTCACGGGGTTAAATATAATATTGTTGACACACCAGGTCACGCAGACTTTGGTGGCGAAGTTGAGCGCGTTCTCTCGATGGTCGATGGTGTAGCCCTTTTGGTTGACGCTTCAGAAGGTCCTCTTCCTCAAACAAAATTTGTTCTTTCAAAAGCATTGGCCTTAGGTCTTCATCCAATTGTTATCATTAACAAAGTTGACAGATCAGATGCCAGAATCGATGAAGTTCATGAAGAGATTTTTGATCTTTTTATGGGACTTGGAGCAACGGATCGACAGCAAGACTTTCCCATGCTCTATGCCTCCGGCCGCAGTGGCTGGGCCGTCTTGGATCTTGAAAAAGATACCCCTGGAGATCTTACGCCCTTTTTTGAACTTGTCAAAAGTCATGTGCCAGCTCCCAATGTTGATAAAGATGGTCCTTTCACAATGTTGGCCACCCTTTTAGACTCTGATCTTTATTTGGGACGCGTTTTGATTGGCAAAATTTATAGCGGAACAGCGCGCCTCAATATTCCTGTCAAATCTATTGATTTTGAAGGATCTACAAAAGAACAAGGGCGCTTAACCAAACTATTTACCTTTAGTGGTATTGATCGTATTGCCATTGAAGAGGCTGAGGCAGGAGATATCATTGCTGTCGCAGGACTTACAAATACATCTGTCTCAGATACAATTTGTGGTCTTGATGTTACGATTCCTCTTCCATCTACCCCCATTGATCCTCCAACCATGGCAATTACCATCAGCGTTAATGATTCTCCTTTTGGAGGAACCGAGGGAACAAAAGTGACCTCCCGCATGATCCGTGATCGGCTTTTAAAAGAAGCCGAAAGTAACGTCGCTATTACCGTCACCGAAACAGATGACAAAGATGCCTTTGAGGTCGGCGGAAGAGGAGAACTTCAACTTGGTGTTCTTATTGAAACGATGCGGCGAGAAGGGTTCGAGGTTTCTGTATCACGCCCGCGTGTTTTGATGAAAAAAGATGAAAACGGGACTCTTCTTGAACCTTTTGAAGAAGTCTTATTGGATGTTGATGAAGAATTCAGTGGCGTTGTTGTTGAAAAACTTTCTCTCAGAAAAGGCGAGATGACAGACATGCGCCCCTCCGGTGGTGGAAAAGTTCGTCTTACTTTTGTTATTCCAGCACGTGGTCTCATTGGATATCAAAGCGAGTTTAGAAATGCCACACGGGGAACGGGTGTTTTGAGTAGACTTTTCCATGGATTTTTTCCCTATAAGGGAGATATTCCAGGACGTACCAGGGGTGTTCTTATTTCAAATGCACAAGGAGAAGCCGTTACATACGCACTTTGGAATCTAGAAGAACGCGGTACCCTCTTTGTGACAGGAGGAACAAAAATCTACGAAGGAATGATCATTGGAGAAAATGCCCGTGAAAACGATCTAGAGGTCAATGCTCTTAAGTCGAAACAACTTACCAATTTCAGAGCAGCAGGAAAAGATGAAGCCATGAGGCTCACGCCTCCTCGCATTATGACGCTTGAAGAGGTTATCTCTTATATCGAAGATGATGAACTGGTTGAAGTTACGCCAAAAAGCATTCGTTTACGCAAAAAATTATTAGATCCCAACGATCGAAAAAGAGCGGATCGAAGTAAAAAATAATCTTTCTCAAAATAAGGATTTTTTTATAAATGTTTAAGAAGGGGGGAGGGTAAAAACATAATTTATAATTATTTTTTATAATAAATTATAAATTATTGTAGCTTCACCCCCCTTTAAAACATTATATAAATTTATATTTTTATTTAAAATTCCTTCATAATACATACTTTTAAAGCTAAAGATCTAAATTCTTTGATGTTTTATAGAATTTTTTTCTTTCTTTATCTCTAAATTTAACTAAAAATCATCTTTGTAGTAAAAAACAATACTGTAGCTTTCTGCACATTATGGAACCTTTTATCGAATACTTAGAGATAGTATTAAAAAAATAATTCTGAAATTAAAATCATTTTTATTCAGTTTATAAGGTAAAAATATGGTTGAAATTATTAATTCTCACAAAAACTCTGGCTCCATAGAAAAAGGAAATCGCCTTAAGTCGCTCCGCATCAAACTAGGCTATTCAATCCATGAATTCTCAAAACTCACAAAAATTCCAAAACCAACGCTCTACTCTTGGGAAAAAGGCCGGTCTTCCTTGAGTTTAAAGGGTGCAAAAAAAATATTAAAACGTGTTGAGCCTTCGAATGAAAAACGACTTTTATTTTGGTTGATTAATGGCGAAGAGGAAATCCTTGGAAACCTTAATAAAAACATCTTAGAAGAAATTTTGATTCTTCAAGATGTCAATTATTACCTCAAATCCCGCGACAATAGTGTTGTTATGATTATTCTAGACGATTCAATGCTTCCTTTTTTATCTCCAGGAGACTATGTGGGAGGGATTAAGAAATCAGGCTCTGAGATTTCAAAGCTTATTGGAAAGTGGTGTATTGTTGAGACAAAAGAAGGATCCCTTTATGCTCGGCATCTTGAGAAATCTTCTGACGACGGAGTTTATAACTTAAAATCCCTTACACCAGAACACGAAGTTTTGTACAATCAACACCTTAATTTTGCTGCATCTATTTCCTGGATCAGAAAACGCGATTAACGTTTAAACTCCCCTTGAAATTTAAAAACTGCTACCTATCTATATGTTAAGCTCTATTCTTTAAACTCATATTCTTACTTTACAAAATTTTTTTATACGATTTGGAGACTCTTTCATGCTTTTTACTCAAAATCCATCCCTTATTTTTGGCCATAAAATTTCTGAAATTCT
>CANMHY010000095.1 GCA_947497675.1 Alphaproteobacteria bacterium | reverse complement strand
ATGAGGAAATACAAAAGAAAATACAAGGGTACAGATATATTGGAGAAAAAAAATGAAGGGTGGTTAATTTTTGAATCGGAAAGAGAAGAAAATTTACAAGAAAATTTTTTGGAAGATTTTTTAAGATTCCTCAAAAATTACTATTTTTTTGACGAAGTTTTTACCTTTTGGCCTTCAGTCTCTCAAAAAACGGCAGTATACCCTTGCCTACACCTTCTTTTAGACCGTTTTTAAAAAATCTTCGTTTCTAATTTTTTCATCTAAACTCAATCAAATAAAGGCCTCAGGAGCTTTTCGTTCAAGCACTAAATAGGTGAGTGTTTTCTGGATCACCTTTCTCACGCCCCCATAAACTTTGTAAAAACCTATTCTCCTTTCTTTTTAATCAACACCTTTTTTGTCTTTTTTTGCGGCTCTTTCTTCTTTGAAACCATCGCGGGATTTTCTTTTTTGGAACGACTTGTTGAAGACGTTAGCGTTCTTTTCTTTGCAGTTTGTTTTTTGCTGAGGATCGAATTTTTTTCTTTATTTTTGACTTGTTTGACCTCTTTTTTAATCTCTGACGGATCTACGTCCTCTTCAAGATCAATCCCAAAGAGAGACGAGAGATCGCCTGTCAATTTTTGATTATCTTGAGGAAGATTCTTTCCAGAAAGATGTCCTGATCCTGCATAGGCAATAAGCTCTTTGTGATCAACATGACGGAGCAAAAAAAGATCTTCGGGCCGGACATCAAGACGTGCTCCGACGCCATAGAGCACCGCCGCAACATGCTTGCACATATTCGCCCCATCAGGGCAAGAGCAGTTTAATTTTATCTCGCGTGGACCTGGGAAAAGACCCTTATCAGAATCTGTAATGACCTCCATGACCCCTTTTGAAAATTTACCCAGTAAGAGCTCAATCAACGACTCAATTTTTCCCGAACATTCTTTAACAAGAGTCTCCCATTTCGTGCTGACAATTGGATTAATTTTAATACTAACCGTATAGATAGAGGATCCGCTCACAAGCGCCTTAATCTCTCCAGCTTTAACTTTTAGATCAATGACAGAACCATTACGAACATAAGTACGTCCTCGCGGGAGGCGATTTTCATAATCACTATAGCCCTCAAGATTTTTGCACCATGCCTTTCCCCAAAATGTTTTAGAAATTGTGCGACCCTCAATGCAAATCGGCTCAATATCTTCTCCCTTTTTTTTAAGTTGGGTTACCTTTTTTGCAGCCTGTTTTTTGCGTTCAGCAACACTTACATAAGGCGCATAACCCCACGACGATTTCCAACTCATCTTTTTCTTCCTTTCATTTCAATCATGCGGACTCTCCAAGAGCACGGTGTATATCAAGTGTGATCGTCTCGAGGAGTTCTTTATCACTCAACTCTGTAAGAACAGCATCCCCACCAGCTAAAAGCTCATCAGAAAGATCTTTCTTTGAACTTATAAGAGTGTCAATTTTTTCTTCAATGGTTCCTTGACAAATAAATTTATGAACTAAAACATTTTTTTTCTGCCCAATGCGATAAGCTCGATCCGTTGCTTGATTCTCAACAGCAGGATTCCACCAACGATCAAAGTGAATCACATGGGAGGCCTGTGTCAGATTAAGACCGGTCCCCCCTGCTTTTAGAGACAAAATAAAGAAAGGAAATTTTTCCTCTTGTTGAAACGCTTCTACCATTTTAGAGCGCTCTTTTACGGGCGTCTGTCCATGAAGGCTCAATCCTTCTTGGCCGAAAACATTTGACAAAAATCCACTCAAAGGGGAGATAATTTCTCTAAATTGACTAAAAATAAGAACTTTTTCTTGCTTAGAGGCAATCTCTTCACAAATTTCTTTTAGACGCAGAAATTTTCCACTTTCGGTTTCCTCATATTGACCATGTCCTAACCATTGGCTCGGGTGATTACAAATCTGCTTAAATCGGGTCAAATAGGACAATACGAGCCCACGACGCTGAATACCTTCAACACCTTGCTCAAGATGTCGTTCAAGTTCATGTACGGCATGTTGATAGAGGGCTGCCTGTTGTTTTGTAAGAGAACAATAAGCATTGATCTCCGTCTTATCAGGAAGATCTTGAATAATTTTTTTATCACTCTTCAATCTTCTTAAGATATAGGGACTCACGAGGTGACGGACAGCACTAAAAAATCGACCATCCTCTTGATCATTCTGAGATTTTTGCCGTATTTTTTTCCCATAACTCGAAAACACACTGCTTGATCCTAAAAGACCAGGCGCAACAAAATCAAATAAAGACCATAAATCCAACAAACGATTCTCAACAGGCGTTCCCGTTAGAACAAAACGCACACGGCTGGGGAGCTTTTTAATCGCTTGCGTTTGTTTGGCGGAGGGATTTTTAATGGCTTGCGCTTCATCAAGAATAACCACGTTCCAAGAAATTTGAGAGAGCCAAGGAAGACGCGAAACATACGCATAAGTTGTCATCACAAGATCAGTTTGAGAGAAATCTGGAACCGTTTTAGTTTTTCCAGAATTTGACACTGAACTATGGAGGATTTCAAAATTAAGATCCGGGGCAAATTTTCTTATTTCTGCTTGCCAATTTCCCAAAAGAGACGCGGGAAGAACCAAAAGGGAGGGCCCTTTTTTTTCTTCAGAAGAATGATACTTTATAAGCAAGAGCAACGCTAAAACTTGAATGGTTTTGCCAAGACCCATATCGTCAGCAAGGCATCCTCCCAGTCGAAGATTATAAAGCCACCAAAGCCATTGAACCCCAGCTTGTTGATAGGGCCTCAAACTTGCATGAAGATGATCTTGTAGGATTTGTGTGGTTAAACCGAGACTCCCCTCATCTGTTTGTTCTGGAGAACGCAAATGCTTTAAAGTCTCTTTTAACCAGGACCCTTCAACAACTGTCGACCACGCTGCAATACTTTCAGAATTTACATCTGTAATAGTCTGTCCGGAAGCTCCTGCCAGAAGACGAAGCCCTTCCGAAAAAGAAAGCCCTTCTTTTTTAACATCTCGTTCGATGTCTTTCCAATGGGAAAGCACTTGGCTCAACTTCTCACGATCAACTTCTACCCATTGTCCTTTAATCTGAACCAGTTGACCCTGTGCATTCAGAATACTTTCCAATTCTTGGGTCGTTAAGCGCTCTCCCTGGGGAAGAGAAAATCCAACGTCAAAATCCAATAAAGCATCTAATCCAACAGCAGATGCTTTGGCATTTCCAACAGAAATCGTTATCTGTGGTCGGGGTGGTTTTTTTGCGTTCCACCAATTCGGAACTCTGACAATCACGCCTGCCTCTTCAATAAGAAGAAGCGCTTTAAGAAACTGGTAAGCCTCTCTTGCTGTCCACGAAAGAGGTTGAAAGATAGATCCGGTATCAACAAGATGTTTAATAAAAGAGCTTTTCTCTGCAGCTCTTTGGACAGGAAGAAGAAGAGAAAGAAGCTGTGTGGAATCTCCTTCATATTCCCTCAAAGCACGCCCTAAGGGAAGATGCTTTACGTCCTTTTCTCCAGATAAACGCGTGGTATAGGTGGCTAAAAAAGCAAAAGGAGAGTCAAGATCAGACTTATTTTCCGCAAGATGAAAGCAGACCCGTCCGACGTTATTCCAGGAGGGATTAAAGGCAGCCAAATAATCTTGAAGATGACCCTTATAAGAAGAAAGCTCTTGAACCAGTGCTTGAGAAAGACTCCCCCAAAGATCTGTCATACGGTCAAGGTTTAAATATTCTCCCCCGCGCATAAAAGGAGCTTTTTCCAAGAAATCTTCAAACTCTGCCGTGGGCGGAGAGATCCGTTTTAATGTCTCGGAAGAAAGTGTGTCAAAACCTGAAAGTTTACAAACATGGGTCATAAAAATTTTAGCATAGTGCTGCCAAAATGCGAGGCTCGGGGGCAAGACTTCGCTAATCGAGCTAATACCAAGCCGTAAAAGACCTCTGTCATTTCCATCAGCGAAAAGACCTTGTATGTGTTCAGCCGCTCCTAAAGAAACACCCTCTTCGGTCTCTGTCCCACTATAGAGATAAAGGTGACCTGCTGGAGACAAGGAAAGGCTTAAGGGCTGGGATAATACAGGATGATCTATGGCAGTTCTCCCAATTTAAATCTTTTTTTATAAAGAGCTAATTTAGATATAAAGAGAGACTCTCGAAAAGGCTTTTTTAAAACCCTCTTAGGCAGATCATCATAAAGATATGACATGATACTTTGAAGGTACGCTGGCATAAATATTTCTCTTTTTTTGGACAAATTACTTTAGAAATTAAATCTTCTCTACAATTTTTTGAGTACTTTATAGACTTTGGTTTCTCCTTATATTTTACAATATACACATCATTTCCTCTTGATATGTCAATATGCTTAATGGAAAAAGGATATCAAAATGAGACTCCCCTATATCTCCCCCTTATTTGTCAAATTTATAAATTAACGGGGACTTATAACTTATTTATATTTCCCCCTTATTTATAAAAAAGATCTTTTACATTAAAAAACAATAAGTTAAATACATAAATAAGTAAATATTCGGTCAACCCCGTTATTGAGAAGCTGAGCTTTTCAACACAGATCTAAAATTCGAAGCTAAGGGGTATAAAAAAATCTCTTTAAAGGGGACGCTTTGAACGCCCTGAGGGCCGAGTTTACCGCGACCTTTTGTTCGGCCGA
>CANMHY010000094.1 GCA_947497675.1 Alphaproteobacteria bacterium | reverse complement strand
CTTTTTGTTTCGACCACAAGGCCCCTTTATAGGCGACCTAAAAAATACACTGAAAATTCAAAAAGCTAGCGAAAACCCTGTCAAGCAAAAAATGCAATTATTTTCATTTTATTTCTTTTTTCTCAACGTGCTGAATGGTTACTTTATTTTCATGTCAAGGTTTCTTTGTTTCCTCAAAATTCTTTTTTCAAAATGTCTAAGGACACCTTTTTTTTATTTTCTTTAGAAAAACCTACTTCTAAAATAGGGTTCCTCTTTCTTGAACTTCCCTCTAAAACCTGCTCAAAACTTCTGGAAAAACCCTCTCAAAGTCTCTGGGCAAAGTATTTTTTTTGTGCTAAAAATTTTATCGACTCTTAAAAAAGGATTGTCTTTATGAAGATTGCCATTCTCAAAGAACGTCGCCCTTATGAAAACCGTGTTGCTGTCTCTCCGGATATTGTTAAAAAATATAGAGCCTTGCAGTTGGACGTTATGATTGAAAAAGGTGCAGGAGAAAGTGCTTCTTTTTTAGATACTGCTTACGAAAATGCGGGCGCAAAAATCGGAAAAACCCCCGAAGAAACCCTTAAAGATGCGGATATTGTCCTTAAAGTTCAACGGCCTCTCTTAAAAGGAGAAGGAGAGATTGATGAGCTTTCATTGATTCCAAAAAAAGCGTGTCTTATCGGACTTTTGGGAAGCGACCCCGTCCCCATCACTGCTTATGAAAAATCCCATCTCGCTGCGTTTTCTTTAGACCTTGTCCCCCGTATTACCCGCGCTCAATCGATGGATGTTCTCTCCTCCCAAAGCAATTTGGCCGGATATCGCGCCGTCATTGAAGCAGTCCATGTCTACGGCCGTGTTCTTCCCATGATGATGACCGCCGCAGGAACGCTTTTCCCAGCAAAAGTTTTGATCTTAGGGGCTGGGGTGGCCGGCCTTCAAGCGATTGCAACTGCCCGAAGACTTGGCGCTGTCGTCTCAGCTTTTGACGTCAGAGAAGCGGCCCGAGAGCAAGTCGAAAGTCTCGGAGCAACCTTTCTCTCCGTCCCTTCGGTTCAAGAATCAGGAGAAGGAAGTGGGGGCTATGCAAAAGAGATGAGTTTGGCTTATCAAAAGGCCCAATCTCACGCCATTCATGAAGCCCTCAAAAAAACAAATATTGCCATTACGACGGCCCTTATTCCGGGAAGAAAAGCCCCAACACTCATTGACGAAGCGATGGTAAAAGATATGATGCCGGGATCCGTCATTGTCGACATGGCCATTGAAATGGGCGGAAATTGTACCCTTTCATCTTTAGGACACATCGTTCAAAAGCACCATGTCAACATTGTTGGAATTCCCAACCTTCCTTCTCACTTGGCAATGGATGCAAGTCAACTTTATGCAAAGAACGTTCATGCCTTCCTAGGGCTCTTAATTTCTTCAGAGACGCAGAGCTTGGTCAGTTCTCTGACTGATGAAATTTTAATCAAAACGTGTTTAACGCCTTCTTGTTATCCCTCAAAATAGGATCTTGCCCATGCCCGATCTTCTTCAAACTTCCTTTCAACTCAATGCGCTTTCTCCCTTCATGATTGCTCTCATCATCTTTATCCTTGCCGTTTTTGTGGGATATTATGTGGTTTGGAAAGTAACGCCTGCTCTTCACTCTCCGCTCATGGCCGTCACAAACGCAATTTCGTCCGTCATCATAGTAGGCGCGCTCTTAGCCTGTGGACCTCTTGATGTTTCTCTCTCAAAAATATTGGGCTTTATGGCTGTTATTCTCGCTTCCATTAATATTTTTGGAGGTTTTCTCATCACGCAACGTATGCTCAGTATGTTTAAGAAAAAAGAGCGTTCTAAAAAATAAGGTCTCACCCCACTTATAGGTTTTTTCATGACCCCAAATCTTGCAAGCTTTCTCTACCTTTTATCTTCTCTTTGCTTTATCTGGGCCCTCAAAGGGCTTTCTTCTCCCGACTCAGCACGACGGGGAAACTATACAGGCATGATGGGGATGCTCATTGCCACAGGCACAACGCTTTGTATGCCGAATGTCTTAAGTCTTGAATGGATTCTCGGGGGAATTTTTATAGGAGGAAGTATCGGAACTCTCATTGCCTGGCGCCTCAAAATGACCGCCCTTCCGCAACTTATGGCAGCTTTCCATTCTCTCGTTGGACTTGCCGCCGTTTGTGTTGCTGCAAGCACCCTCGAAAACCCTGAAACCTTTGGCATTGGAGCCCCTCATCATATTCCTTTTTCAAATCTTCTTGAAATGAGCGTGGGAAGTGCCATTGGTGCCATTACTTTTACGGGTTCTGTGATTGCCTTTTCAAAGCTCCAAGGGATTCTATCTGGAAAACCGCTCTCTTTTAAGGGACAACATGTTTTAAATGCTTTTTTAGGCGTTCTTCTTATTGTTCTCATTTTTCTTTTTGCAACCACTGAATCTTCTTCTTTATTTTGGACCCTTACGGGACTTTCTTTTCTTTTAGGCGTTCTCCTTATTCTTCCCATTGGAGGTGCGGATATGCCCGTGGTTGTCTCGATGCTTAACTCTTACTCAGGATGGGCTGCCTGTGGGATTGGGTTCACTCTATCAAATCCACTTCTCATTATAACAGGGGCCCTTGTGGGAGCTTCTGGGGCCATTTTAAGCTACATCATGTGCAAGGCCATGAACCGATCTATTTTAAATGTTATTCTAGGAGGGTTTGGGACCAATCAAAATGCAGAGGCTTCTCTTTCAGATCCGAAAGGGTCACACGCTCTCGTTAAAACGGGAAGCGCAGAAGACGCAGCTTACCTCCTTGAAAACGCACAATCTGTAATTATTGTTCCAGGATATGGCATGGCCGTTTCTCAAGCACAACACGCTCTCAGAGAAATGGTTGACCTGTTGAAAAAAAAAAACATTTCTATTCGTTTTGCAATTCATCCCGTTGCAGGACGTATGCCGGGGCACATGAATGTTCTTCTTGCAGAGGCAAACATTCCTTACGAAGATGTTTTTGAGCTCGAGGAAATCAATCGAGACTTCTCAACAACCGACGTTGCGTTCGTTATTGGAGCAAATGATATAACCAACCCAGCCGCTAAAAATAACCCCGCGAGTCCTATCTATGGGATGCCCATTCTTGACGTTGAAAAAGCAAAAACCGTTTTGTTCCTCAAGCGGTCGATGGCACCCGGATATGCCGGCGTTGACAATGAGCTCTTTGAGAGAGAAAATACAATGATGCTCTTTGGAGATGCAAAAAAAATGGTTGAACATATTATTAAAAGTCTGAATTAAAAAAACCACAACACTTTGATTTATCAGAATATTATGGCTCTTTTTTTACGCCTCAATCTACTTTTGTAATAAACTCACGCTATTAACGCTATTTCGAAGCTCCCAGAGCCTTAAGAGTAATGGGCATCTTAATTTGATGTAGATTTTTGGCTAGGCGTAAATATTTCCAGGTGAGTGGTATTTTAAGCTCTAACAATTTTAGACCTAAAAACATAAGCTCTTGATCAAGAGGGCCATATATATGGTTCTTATTTAAAGAAACCACCACTTTGAAATTGTTGGGGTTGACGTCTAAGTTGGATTTTATAACTATATGCAGCGACCAAATTAGAATAGGTGGTCTCTTCGTTAATCTTAGTAAGAGACTGAGTTATTCCAGAGAGTTCTTCATGTGTTAAGTGAGAATTGACCTTCAAAAATTGCGTCTGACCAACAGTATTGGCGCAAACTTTATTGGAACCAACAACAGCAGTGGAAAGACTCAAAACAGCCGAAAATATGTAAAGATAAGGTTTCATGGTCAGGTATCTCCCAGCAATTCTCGGTGAAAAAATAAACGTTTAAAAACAAATAATTATAATTGACTTCAAAAAAACTTTTCGTACAGTACCCTTTGTAAAAAATTTCATACAGCTATTTGAAAACAAAGAGGAATACTGACTATGAAAATAAAAAAAAATATTAGTTTTGGAGCCTTGATAAGAGAAATTGGAGAATTTTTTAATAAAATTCCAGAGTGGAGACAAAAAAACAAAGTAAAAATTAATATTCATGATTCAATGATGAGTGGGGTTGCTTGTATGTACTTTCAAGATCCTTCACTTTTACAGTTTCAAAGGAATTTACAGGACGCCGAGCATCGAAATAATCTTATGACTCTATTTGGTATTAAAAATATTCCTAAAGAGAGCCAGATGAGAGAGATTATTGATGAAGCAAAATAACACTACTTTTATTTTTTGTTAAGATCTCTTACCCACTTACTTTGCATAAGAGCCAAAGTTTTCATTATCTCTTAAAACCCTTTCTATTTATGTCTAAAATCACTTTTCAAGAAATTTCTTATCGTGAAGAGAAGAATCTTAAGTCTAATGGCACTAAGTTAAGGAAAAAATCAATATTTAACAAATAGTTATTTAAAAACGCGTCACCTTTCTGTATAATAAGGTTTCTTGAAAAAGCCTCATACAAAAAGGATCGGCGTCATGACTATGAATAGCAATTTTTTACAAAACCATCAACAGTTAAGGGTTATTTCTAATTTAAAAAACAGTGAGGAGTTGCCATTCAGTGCGGTACTCTCTAAAGAGGAAATTGAAAAACATATGAAAAAGATAAAGCATCGAGATCGTGTTTTTCCTCCTCACACAACATTATGGGCTTTTTTATCTCAGGTTAT
>CANMHY010000093.1 GCA_947497675.1 Alphaproteobacteria bacterium | reverse complement strand
AATCCGATCTTTCAAAAAATTTTCATTGATCTCCTAGAACCAAGAGAATCTTCGAACACCCATAAACATTCAAATGACATAGAATTCTTTAGTGGTAGAGAAAAAACACTCTTATTATTAATGTCAAAACTAGAACATACAAAATTATGGTTTTTTACATTCCCCCCTTCTTGGGCAGGCCTCCTCTACAATAAAGTCGAAGAAGCATTAGCCACCTCAAATGAGAGATTTCTCTACTCCATTGGACTTGAACTCATCAATAAAGCAGATACACTTATTAAAGACCCTGTCGCAACTTATACTGGTTCCGCAGTTAACAATCCAACAGATCCCCTTCAATCATCAGAATTCTATAATTTAAATGAATATCTCATAAAAATTCTAGAACTTGAAAAACATGTAAATTACTATAATAATCTTCCAAATGATCCCACGTCTGAACACTTGGGAGATCTGGTTTTTTATCTTTTTGGATTCAATCTTCCATCGTCTTCTTATGGGAAAGGAAAATTTTATAGACGCTCTTTTTCAAAAATAAAAGAAAATCCTATTAATCTTTCTTCTTTTAAGCCAGAGGCTCAAGAAAAGCTAGAATCACTTTTTAAATTGTTCTTATTTTCTGTTTTTGAAAAAAATCTTAGTAATTACAAATTAAACACCCTTTCAGAAGCCTTAAAGATTTTTGAATTGCCTACCACAGGTCAAGTCCCTTTTAGAAATGATCTTGAAGATATTTTAACAAAAATAAATTCTCTTATTTCCCTTTTAGATAACCCAAATCTTGAATGGCTTAATTTTGATTCTTTTGATCCAGGAAATACTTATAATCAAGTCATTGGAATGATTTATGAATCTCATCTCTTTACAGATGAAATCGCTGACCATCTTCTTCTCGAAGCAAATACCAATTTTAAGAAATTTAAAGAAAAAATCGTTAAAATGGGATCCAATCTAACCGGGACATTCTTTGAAACTCAAAACGGTAAGCTTGTTTCTGGTCCTTCTCTGGGTCTTTTAAGGGTTAAGAAAGCCTTTTCAGAGTTTCTCTCAAAGTCTTTTATGCAACAAGGAGATTCCCTTGAATTTGCAAAAGAACTGATTCCTGACACACAGCTCTATTGGGATGGCCAACTCACCAACGAAGCCCTAGATCTTGCCAATGAGTTTAATATATTTCTGATCGATAATTTGTCTTCCTACCCGTTAGGTCTTCAAGAAACATTTCGTCTGATTGCCGTAAAGGCAACACAACAAAGAATCACAAGCCTTCTTGCCCAGGCACAAAACTTCGTAGATTCTACCGTTTTTTTACAAAACTATGCTCCAGAAGAAGCCATAAGACGTCAAATTTCGAATCTAAAACCAAATATCCCAACTTTCATAACACTTCTTGAATCTATGAAAACCGCAAATGTTGACCTCATTTATCTAGAGCTTCGAAATTTGCTCACCACTCAACTCATTCAGATTTTATCAGATGTCGATCAAGTCCTAGAATCAGAGGGTCTTTATGAACCCATTGATGCAACGTTCACAGACTGGACAGGTGACATGAATGCTGCATTCTTATCTTATAATGTCTCAGATGAGACAAGCCTAAAAGCCTATCTTGATCTTGTCAGAGAACGTATTTCCTACTTAACCCTAAATTACGCAAGCACAATATTAAACTTTTTAAATTTTAGTGATTTTCATTTAATGAGTGAAAATGTCAGTCTTTTAACAAGGTGGACCCTTATCCTTGATGCCGTAACAGCCTATAATAATAAGAAGCCTGGGAATTCCATGGCGACATTACAAAAATTTATTTTAAAGGATATGAATACAATTACCGTCACCAATTGTGCTCAAAAATTAGACCCTCTCGTCACGCCTGAAACGCAAGATTTCTTTACAAATCGTCTTCAAGGGCTAAGGTCCGACCTCTTGGGACGTTGTGAGACACTTTCAGGAAAAATAGCACTCAACCATTATGATCAAATTCAAACCTTTTTTAACCAACGTCTTGCAGGTAAGTTTCCTTTTGTTGGAACAACTGTTCAAAATGCTTCAGGGTACGCGGAACCTCAAGATATCAGAGCTTTTTTTAGTCTCTATGATGCCCTTGTTGCCTCTGCTAAAGAATTCTTAGATACGAGTAAAAGTTATGGAATTTCAAAAGATCGCGCTCTTGAATTCATGATGGCTATGGATGATGTTCGCACTTTCTTTGACCCATTTTTAACGTCAAAAAATCCGTCCGATTTCCCAACTTATGAATTTGATATTGAATTCCGTGTCAATCGCGCTCATGAAGCAGGCGCAAGTCAATTGTTAGACTGGGTTATTCAAGTTGGCCCTCAAGACATCGACCTTCACAGCACAACATTTTCAGGCGTTTGGGCCTATGGAACCCCGATCACCGTTTCTTTTCAATGGGCTTCCAATGGACCAAATCAACCCATGACAGATGGGAATCAACCCCAACTGACCGTCAACGAAAGCACGGCAACTTATACCTATAATAGCCCTTGGGCTCTTCTTGAATTATTTTTAACACAAGACTCTCCCCTCACAGAGTTTTCAAATTTAACAGATCCTAATCCTCAAACACTTTTTTTTAAGATTCCAACACGGGGAACATTAACACCTCATAATCCGTCTTCGATTCCTGCAAAATTATTTATGCGCATGACACCCAAAGCACCTGAAAAACAAGGGGGCAGTGTCTTAACAGTTCCCTTCTTTCCAGATGCTGCTCCAGTTCTTACGCACTAAATAGAATCTTTCTAAAAAACATAGGGATTCTTTGTTTTATGTCTTTAAAAAAAACAGCCTCTTTCAAAAAAAATCTAAAAAGAGAAGATCGTGACCCGATTTTATCTCCTCTTGAAGGAAGCAGCCCTGCTGGGGATTTTCTTGCGTATGATCCTGTTTATAATAAAATTCGGCTCGCGCGCCAAGAAGACGATCCAACCCTTCCACAAGGTGTTTGGAAAAAATCTTTAAAGGTTTCTGACTTCAAAGAAGTTGAAAAGCTTGCAACAGAGGCCCTCTCGACACGGTCCAAAGATTTTCAGTTGATGGTTTGGCTCATCGAAGCGTGGGTTAAACTCTACCAACTTCAAGGACTCATTCGAGGCTTAAAACTTCTCAATGCGTTCTGTCTCGCCTTCTGGGAAACGGGATTCCCCCCCTTAAAGAGGGGCGATAATGACTACCGCTTAGCGCCTTTTCATTGGCTCAACGAAAAACTCTCTGCTCGAATCTCTGAAATCTTTATTACTGAAACATCCCTTTCTGAGCCCATCTCTTATCGGTTTTTAGACTGGAAAGAAGCCCTCTCGCTCGAAAAAACCTTCCAAAAATCAGATGATCCTGAAACTTCAGAAAAAAAAGCACAAGGTGAAGGACGTCCAATTTTAAAAAATCTCCAAAGAGCCATTTCCGCCACACCTTCTGCATTCTATCAAGCGCTTGAATACGATCTTGAAACAGCACTCCAAGAGATCGAAACCCTTGAAAAGTTTCTTCTAACGCATTATCAATCCTCTGAAGTCTCTCTTTATCAACTCCGTCGAAACGTTAAAGATATTCTCGATCTCATCCATCAAATCGAAGCGGAACGGGGAGAAATTTCATCTCAAGAGAAAATCACACAAAAAGAAGACCAAGAGCCCACTGCTTCCAATTCCCTAGAAGAGCCCCCCCAGAAAGACTTGGCAAAGCCTCAGCTATCCCAAAAATCTGAAAGCACCTCTATCTCCAAAGAAGAAGGACCGGCCCCAAAACCAACAAATATTCCTACCTCAACTGCTTTTCAGTCTCGAGAAGAAGCTTACACTATTTTACAACAAATTCAGACCTATCTCATGGAAATTGAACCCCATAGCCCAGCTCCTTACTTAATCAAGCGGGCTCTTAAATGGGAACATATGAGCCTCGAAGACCTCTTCCGGGAAGTCCTCGATGAAACAGGGGATTTAAATCAACTTCTCACGCTTCTGGGAATACAAAAAACACCCCATTCCCCTGTTTCTGAATAATTTTGAAATTTTGTTTTGAAATTTCAATTCTCTTATTTTTGATTTTAAAGAGAAAAATACCCCAGAATGATTGAATTTTAACATTATTCTTGACAAACACTGGGTTAAAAAGATATCAGAAGGAGGGGGGCGCGTAGCTCAGTCGGTAGAGCATCTGACTTTTAATCAGGTGGTCACAGGTTCGAATCCCGTCGCGCCCACCAATAAATTCAAAGCTTCCAGAAGATTTCTAAAAAACTAAATTTAACACAGGTAGCGCATAGGTAGCATTTTAGAGAATTTCATTTCTTAAACTTCTTAACTTCAAGAAGTAAGATTTCTCATCTTTTTATTTTGAGTTGGTAGCGAAACAATGTAAATATTCGGTCAACCCCGCTATCGAAAGAAATTCGACTTTAAGTTCTGAAAAAAAATAAAAATAAAGCGGAACACAGCAGAAAAACTATAGTATGAAAATGGGATGAAGAACTCCCGATTAAATCAATCAGCGCTTGCTACCGGACAAATTTAAAATGCCAAAAAACATAGAAAGGCGTTGAAAACAAACATAAAATCGGTATTCTTTATTTTTAGCACAAAATAAGAGGATAATTTTATGGAACTCAACACCCTTCTTAAAAGATATGAAACCCTACTTTCAGGTAATCTTGCAAGAATAAAGTGTTTTTCGCAAATGATTTT
>CANMHY010000092.1 GCA_947497675.1 Alphaproteobacteria bacterium | reverse complement strand
AATAAAGTGACTTGAAGCCTCTGGATAAACCTCTGAAACAACATCATAAAGAGCAAGGCATGTTGGGGTTTTTCCTGCCCCCCCCAAACTCACATTTCCCACACAAATCACAGGAATATTTAATTTTAAAGAAGTGGTTTTTTTTCTTTTTAAAGAAGAAATGAAGTTATAGAAAAACTGCCCAATCCATAAAAGAGGGTATAGCAACTTGAAGGACAAGCAAGCGCGTTTCTGATACCAAAAAAAAGGAGGCCTTTTAAACATTCTGCTCTTCAATGAGTTGAAGTGAAAAAGAATCTCCCTCTAAAAAAGGAAAAAAAGGCATAATATTTTCTAAAATAGACACCAGAACATCTTGCTCCGATTTTGCAAGTTTTCGAGCCTCCTCTTCCATCTCTAGAAGCAACATAGGATTTTGAAAGAAGCAGAGAACTTTGTCAAAAAGTTCTTTTGAATTCTTTACTTGACAGGCTGCATTTTGACTCAAAAATTTATTCGCAATTTCTTGAAAATTCTCCATATGAGGTCCCCATAGAAGAGCACATCCCAAAAGAGCAGGCTCAATAGGATTATGCCCTCCCTTAGGAACCAAACTTCCCCCCACAAAGACAAAAGGACATAAGCGATAAAAAAGACCTAATTCACCCACCGTATCGGCAATATAAATCTCTATTTTTGGAACCAGTCGCTTTCGATCTTGCCTGCGCGCCGTCACGAAAGCTTGATTTTTTAAAGAGGTCTCAATTGTTTTCCCTCTCTCTGGATGACGCGGAACGATAATCGTTAAAATATTTGGAAAAAATAATTTAAGCTGTTTATGGACCTCAGCTATAATTTCTTCTTCCCCAGGATGCGTACTTGCAGCACACCACACCGGGCGATCTGAAATAAGTGCCTTAAGATGCGCAAAATCACTTGGATTAAGGGGAAGAGGTGGGCTTGAAAATTTTAAATTCCCCGGCATTCGAACAGTGCGCGCTCCGAGCTTTCTAAGACGGAAAGCCATATCTGGTGATTGCGCAAGACAGAGCGAAAATTGACTCAGCAAAAAACGAACAACGGCTGAAAAACGCTGCCATTTTTGAAAAGAACGCTTAGAGAGACGGGCATTCACAAGGATACATGGGATTTTCTTGGCATGAAGTTCAAAAAGAAATCCGGGCCACAGCTCAGATTCAAGCCATAAGACCCCTTGGGGAGACCATTTTTTAAGAAACCGCTTAATACAAAAAATTTGGTCCAACGGAAAAAACTGGTGAAAAGCCCGATCGGGAAGTCGTTTTGACATGATCTCTGCGGAGGTTCTCGTATTTGTTGTCACCAAAACATGAAGATCACTCTTTCTCTTAAGCAAAGCTTCAATGAGAGGAAGCGTCGATAAAGACTCTCCCACACTTGCAGCATGAATCCAAATTAAAGGCCCCTTGGGAGGCATGGGAACTGAGGATTTTCCAAATCGCTCAAAAATTCTTTTGACGTCTTCTTTTCCCTTAAAACACCTCAGAGCAAGAAGAAGCATTAAAAAAGGCGTTAAGACAATCATCAGAACCTGATAAAACCGAAAGAGAACACGGATGAAAAACGAAGGGTAATACATCATGGTAATTATGGCTTCTCCACAACTTTGTCCGCAAAATTTATGAGACGCATAAGCTCATTCTCAACTGAAAGGCGTACTTTCTCAAAAGTATCCGGATCTTTATTTTTAGGGGCAGAAATCGGATCTCCCCATATCAAGATACCCTTTTTACTGGGGAATGCCCATAAAAATCGATCCCAACTTCCTAATATTTTAGAAGAAGAGACTGAAAAAGTTGCTGGCAAAATATCAGATTGGGTTAAATAGGACGCCATAACAACTCCCATTTTGACCCTCTGACACGGACCTTTAGGCCCGTCTGGTGTAATACCTACAGTTCCCTTATCCCTCAAAATACGGACCATTTGTTTTAAGGCAACACCCCCTTCATGGGTTGAAGATCCTTCAATGGTTTTAATGCCACAATAAGAAATAACTTTAGAAATGAGTTTTCCATCTCGATGTCCTGAAATAAGCATATGAAAAATACGCTCCTTTCCAAGACTCCAGGCATAGGGCATCATCATGAGACGACCATGCCAAAAACATACGATAAAAGATTTATTTTGAGTGACGTAAGAAGAAGGTGTTTCGAATCCTATCTTTGTCCATCGAATTCCCCTTGAAATGATCCATATATAAAGAAAGCAAATGAAGGCAATAAAATTTTGAACGCGCTGAGACTGAAGTGTTTTTTTGAGTTTTTTTTTCATAAAAACAATGCTTTTCATTTCTTATTCTTTAAAATTTCTTCTTCCAAGAATTGCATATGATAGAGCTCTGCATAGAGTCCTTTTGCAGCAAGAAGAGAAGAATGTGTTCCTTTTTCAATAATTTTTCCGTGATTCAACACAAAAATTAAATCTGCTTTTTGAATGGTTGAAAGACGATGGGCAACGACGAGACTTGTACGATTTTTCATGAGATTGTTAAGCGCTTTTTGCACCTGACGTTCTGATTGATTATCAAGCGCTGACGTTGCTTCATCTAAGAGAAGCAGAGGCGCGTTTCTTAAAAGAGCCCGCGCTATGGAAAGCCGTTGACGCTGACCTCCTGACAGCTTTATTCCTTGCTCACCAACAAGCGTTTGATACCCTTCTTGCAATTCCATAATAAAATCATGGGCTGCTGCTGACTTTGCCGCCTCAACAACTTCCTCAAAAGAAGCCCCTTCTTTTCCATATTCAATATTTGCCAAAACAGTGTCATCAAAAAGGGTTACCTCTTGGGTTACAAGCGCAATATTTTTTCGAAGAGACCCGAGCGTTACGTCTTTAAGATCTAATCCATCCACAAGAACACGCCCCTTATCAACATCGTAAAACCGAGGAATTAGATTCAAAAGCGTTGATTTTCCAGACCCGCTTGGCCCTACAAAGGCAATTGTCTGACCGGGAGAAGCCGTAAAATTAATATTTGATAGAGCCTCAGTTTCACGTCTGGTTCCGTCTCTATTAAGATAAGAAAATGAAACATTTTCAAAAATTAAAGATCCTTTAATTTTTTCCAAAACCTGAGCGTCTTTTTTATCCACGATAAAAGGCTTCATCTCAAGCAGAGCAAAGACCCGAGATGCCGCTGCCAATCCTTCTTGAATGTTTGAGTTAACTTGAGATAGTTTTTTTAAAGGCTCATATGCAAGGAGAAGAGCTGTAATGAATGAAAAAAAGGCGCCCGGGCTCTTTCCTCCTGCAATTACCTGACTGCCTCCATAAAAAACAACAATAATAATCGCGATCCCTCCTAATGTTTCCATAATGGGAGAAGAAAGTGCCCGTGATTGAACTGATTTAAAAACATGCTTAAATATTTCCTCAGAAATTACTCCTAAACGGTTCTTTTCATACCATTCCATCCCATATGCTTTTACAAGCCGAATTCCTTGAAACACCTGCGTCAAGAGAGACGTAAGAGCTGAAATATCTTGCTGGGCATTTGTTGTTGCTTTTCGCAAACGCTTTCCAAGACGAATAATAGGATAAAAGGCCGATGGAAAAGCAAAAAACGAGATGCAGGCGAGAACCCAATCTTGGTAAAACATAAGAATAACAAGACACACCACACTTACCACATGCTTCCCAGCCCCAGACAAAGCAAAAGTAAAACTGTTGCGCATCATGTTCACGTCACTAATCGCACGTGAAATAAGATCACCCGTAGGATGGTTTTGAAAAAAAACAAGATCTGTTTTTAACAAAGTGTCATAAATTTTCTTTTGAATGTTCATGACAAGATGAAGACTGACATAGTTCATAAAATAATTTTCACCATAAAGCCCAAGGCCTTTAACAACAAAAGCCCCGAAAATGAGAAAAGAGATCCCAATTAGTTTTGTTTCATCTTTCTGAATAAAAATGTCATTTATGATGGGCTCCATCAACTTTGCAAGAACTGTCAAAGCCCCTGAAAACATAAGCATACACAAGGTAGCTAAAATAACTTGGGAGCGATAAGGCCAAACATATTCTTTCAAAATACGAAAAAAAACTGTTTTGTCAGAAAGTTTTAAAGTGCTAAGAGTATGAAACAAGGGGGGAAAGGACATAAAACTCCACGGAAGCTAAATTAAAAAAGGGCTCACCTAAAACACTTTTAGAAGTGTGCACTCTTTTTGTATAGCTAATTCTTCAGGATTTTTGTATCTTTTTTATTAAAATCCTGGAAAAATCTCCTCAAGATTTAAATTTTAATAACAACTTTTGTAAGGAATTTCGGAAATCATGCATTTAATCTCTTTGAAAATTCATAAGGCTGGCTGGCCTTTCATTGGTATTTTTGCACTTGTGGGGCTTATTTTATATAGTTTCTCACACTTCCTAGGAGCACTTGGATTTATTTTAACACTCTGGTGTCTTTATTTTTTTAGAGATCCAGATCGTGTCGTTCCCACAAAAGAGAGTCTTATTTTAAGCCCTGCTGATGGTCATATTCAAGCAATTGAAATGGCCCCTATGCCAAAAGAACTCGGGGTTAAAGGAGAATTTTTGCGCATTAGCATCTTTTTGAATATCTTCGATGTCCACGTCAATCGTGTCCCTGTTTCAGGCATTCTTTTAAAAAGCGTTTATCATGCTGGGCAATTCTTGAATGCGTCTCTTGATAAAGCAAGCGACCTCAATGAACGTCATTCTTATCTTTTAAAAGTTGAGCTCAGACAATCGAAGCTCACCACAAAAATTGCCTTTGTTCAAATTGCTGGACTCATTGCACGC
>CANMHY010000091.1 GCA_947497675.1 Alphaproteobacteria bacterium | reverse complement strand
AGGCGATCCGTCCCACAGATCTGTCAAGAGATCCCGCCTCTCTAAAATCCTTCCTCAATAAAGATGAGATCAATCTTTACAGCTTGATTTGGAAACGGACGCTTGCCTCTCAAATGGTCAGCGCCTCTTACGATCAAGTCAGTATCGATGTGGCGCCCCCTTCGAAAGAAGTGGTACTCAGAACCACAGGGACGACGCTTGTTTTTGATGGATTCCTAAAGGTTTACGAAGAAAGCACAGAAAAGGATGACGCACCGTCTTCGGAGACGGCAATCGGTGAAAAACTTCCCTCTCTTCTTCCTCCGCTTGAAGAGAAAGCCCCCCTCTCCCTCGAAACGGTGACACCGACGCAACATTTTACACAGCCGCCCCCCCGTTATACGGAAGCAAGCCTTATAAAACAACTTGAAGACTTAGGCATTGGGCGTCCTTCCACTTATGCGTCAATTCTTCACGTGATTCGAGAAAGAAACTATGTTCGGCTTGAAAAAAAGCAGTTTATTCCAGAAGAACGGGGACGCATTGTTACGGCTTTTCTGGAAAATTAATTTTCAAAATATGTCGAGTATACCTTTACAGCGGACCTTGAAGACAATTTAGATAAAATTTCTGAAGGAAATCTTTTCTGGAAAAATCTTCTCAAAGAATTTTGGACACCACTTAAAGAAGCTACAGAAGAAACCAAGGAATTGCGGGTTTCAGATGTTTTAACGCTTCTCAATGAAAAGTTAAAACATCATCTTTTCCCCCCCCTTCCGAACCAAGAAGGAGAATCACAACAGTGCCCGCTCTGTACCCTTGGCAAACTTTCTTTGAAACTTGGAAAATTCGGTGCTTTTATTGGGTGCTCTGAATATCCAACCTGCCGATTTACGCGTCAGATCGGAACCTTGGAAGAAAAAGAAGACTCTTTTCAAATAGGAGAAGGGGAAACAGGCGACTATCCAAAAATACTTGGCACAGACCCTCTCACACAAGGAAACGTTACCCTCCGAAAAGGTCCTTATGGTTTTTATATTCAACTTGATCTTCCAGATGCCTCCAAAGAAAAATCAAAAAAACCAAAACGCGTCGCACTTCCTAAGAGCGCATCCCCTGAAACATTCACCTTTGATGAGGCACAATCTCTTTTGTGCCTTCCACGCGATATTGGAGAGCATCCAGAGACGAAAGAGATGATTTCTGCAGGTATTGGAAGATTTGGACCTTATCTGAAACATCAAGGCACTTTTACCTCTCTCAAGAAAGAAGACGACGTTTTAACCATTGGGTTAAATCGGGCAGTCACCCTTCTCGCGGAAGCTGCTCTAAAACCTAAAAAAGAACGTCCGCCCCTGCGCAAGAAAAAATAGTGAGCTCAACCGACAGAGATGTTGAGCCAAAAGCTTCTTTTCTTAAAATTAAGCCCAAAGGTCCCTTTTTCCTTGAAAACTCTCATATTTTGTTATATTTATAAAGGAATATAACGCAAGGTGGAAGACGATGATAACTAAATTTTTAGATCCGAGGAATGATTTAGCCTTCAAACGCATTTTTGGAACTGTCCGAAATTCCGATATTCTTATTCATTTTTTAAATGATATTCTAGAGCTCAAGCAAGATCCTATCAAAACGGTAACTTTTTTGAAAGTTAATCAAGATCCAGTTATTGCAGCTGAGCGTCAGAGCATTGTGGATGTGATGTGTGAAGATGAAAAAAACAACAAATTCATCATTGAAATGCAGCTCTCGCGAGAGTCCGGATTTATAAAACGTGCGCAGTATTATGCCTCAAAGACCTACATTAATCAGCGCGATGACGGGGTCGCTTATAAAGACCTTCAAAATGTTAGGTTTTTAGCAATATATGATGAAACGCTTTTTTCTAAAAAACCAGGATATATTTCACACCATGAGATGCGTGATATAAAAACGCAAGAAAATGATCTTGATAGCTTTAAGTTTGTGTTTTTGGAGCTTTCTAAGTTTACCAATACAATCGAAAATTTAAAAACCCTCACTGAAAAGTGGGCTTATTTTTTTAAGCACGCGACAGAAACGACCGAGGAAGACCTTGCTCAGATTGTTGGGGCAGACTCTATTATCGAACAGGCCTATAAAGAGCTTGATCGTTTTGGATGGAGCAAAGAAGATTTGATGGAGTATGATGCTGTTGATATGAAGATTGAATCTATACGAGATGGTATGGAGGGATCTTTTTCTGAAGGCATGGAAAAAGGTGAAGCTATTGGAATAGAGAAAGGTGAAGCGATCGGGATGGAGAAAGGGAGAGAAGAAGGAAGAGAAGAAGCTGACACTATTAGAGTTCGAAAAACAGTTTTAAACATGCATAAGCTTGGAATAGATATTGATATTATATCTAAAACAACAGAACTGACCGGTGAGACCATCGAAAAAATTATAAAAGAGAAACCATCGGAAGATGAATGATCTTCTCAATGCTATTCTAAGCCGTTCTTTTTCTTATTGGTGTATCGTTCAATTCAGTCGAAATTCACAAAAAAAATCAACATCTTAACTCATTGGATCTCAAAAAATAGTGAAACGTCCTCAATTTCCTCAAAGTTCCTCTTCATCCCCGCGTGATCCGACCTATTGTGTTATGGAAATTGTGGACTTTGATCCAGAGGGCTTTCCGATTGCACTTCTTGTTCAGAACGGACGGCTTCTTAAAAATCCGCGCATCCAATTAAATGCAACGATCCTCAAAGGACATTTGCTAAGCGCTTATGATCGACTTCTGGGACGCCTTGATAAATCCAAAAATAAATCGACTCCAACAGGAGAGCCCATCCGTCTTTTAGAAAGTTCCTCTCAAACGTTTTATGGCGTCTTTCAGACAGGTCAAGGTAAACATTCTTCTCTTATTTTTCCCACGGATCGCCGCTTAAATGAAAACTATCGCGTTTCTTCTCACCATTCGAAAGGTGCCAAATCTGGAGATTTTGTCCGGGCTCATCTTTATAAAGGTCGGCCTCCTGAAGTTCGCATCAAAGATGTTTTAGGACACGCCTCTGACCCCAAACTCTTTAGCCTTATTGCGCTTCATCAATTTGAGATTCCGCATCATTTTCGGGAAGAAGACCTTAAAGAAGCTCAAAAAGTTTCTGCCCGTAACGGAGCGTCTCCTCTGAGGGAAGATCTCAGAAATTATCCTTTTGTCACCATTGATGGTGAGGATGCCCGAGATTTTGACGATGCCATTTGGGCAGAGAATGATCAAACCCCTGGAAATGAAGCAGGATTTCATCTCATTGTTGCCGTTGCAGATGTCTCTTTTTATGTGAGAGAAGAGAGCCTCCTGGATCAAACTGCCTTTGAACGGGGAAACTCAGTATATTTTCCAGACCGAGTAGTCCCCATGCTTCCAGAAGACTTGTCAAATGATGTTTGCTCTTTAAAGCCCAATGTTCCGCGGAATACCCTTGCTGTCCATTTGTGGATTAATGCCTCTGGAAAACTTCTCCGATATAAATTTATAAGAGCTGTCATTCAATCTGCAGCACGCCTTACCTATACGGAAGTCCAATCGTTTTTTGATAAAAAAGCTTCTCTTCTCACATCCCTTCCCGATAAGGTCCAGGCCCTTATTCCATGCCTTTATCAAGCTTATCAAGCCCTTTCAAAAGAGAGACAGAGGCGTGGTACGCTTGATTTTGATCTTCCAGAACGCCAAGTTATCTTTAATGAAAATCACGCCATTGAAAAGATTGTTCCCCGTCCCCGTCTTCAAAGTCACTCCCTCATTGAAGAATTCATGATCTTGGCAAATATTGCGTCGGCCTCTTTTCTTTCTTCAAAAAAGCTTCCCTGTATGTACCGCATTCATGATAAGCCTTCTTTAGAAAAAATTGATGCCCTCAGAACTGTCCTTAAGCCTCTAGGGTTTTCTCTTCCTCACCATACGAAGATTACGCCTCAAGATCTGGATCAGGTTCTTCATAAGTCTGAGACTCTCCCCCAACAAACTTTTATTCATGAACTTATTTTGAGATCTCAATGCCAAGCCAATTACAGTCCTCTCAATATTGGACATTTTGGACTTCACTTATCGCAATATGCTCACTTCACCTCCCCCATTCGTCGTTATGCCGACATTCTCGTCCACAGAGCGATTATTGCCGCTCTTAATCTTGGGCCCGATGGACTCTCTCCCGATAAAACGGTGGCTCTCTTTGAAGGCATCGGACAACATCTTTCCGATACAGAACGCAGAGCCATGAAGGCAGAACGAGACACGTTAGAACGTTATATTACGTCTTATATGGAAAACCACGTAAATGCTTCTTTTGCAGCCTGTATTTCTGGAATCCACCGCTCAGGCATTTTTGTTGAACTCAAAGAGACAGGGGCCAATGGATTTATCCCGCTTCATCTGCTTCCCCACGACAGGTACATCCATCACGAAAAACTCTTTACCCTAGAGGGACGCAATCGAACGTTTAAAATTGGAGATACTCTCGACGTCACGCTTTTAGAGGCCAATTCTCACACAAATTCCCTCCTTTTTTGCCCTACAGAAAAATCTGGAAAGCGGCCTCAAAAATTCAATAAAAAACCGCGAAGACGCTCTTAAAAGCTTTTCGGGTAAGATTTTCTCTGAGAGGACACCCTCTTTGTTAAGAAGGACCTCTTTTGCTAACTTTGATTTCTTCCCTGAAATTTTCTTTTTAAGCGTGCAATTTTCAGGGACGTGTAAAAATACAAAGACTCAAATAAGTTTTGACCTCACAGTAGATTCACAGTAAAATGCACAGTATGAATGTAAGCGTCTTATGAAGCGGTGATCAAAATTAGACGAAGCTTCCAAAGC
>CANMHY010000090.1 GCA_947497675.1 Alphaproteobacteria bacterium | reverse complement strand
GACAATTGCCGGATTTTTTGGAATTATCGCTGTCTTAAATCCTGCAGAAATGGGATTTCAACCAATTGCACTTGTTCTCGTGGCCGCCTCTCTCATGTTTGCAACACTCGACATTATCAATAAAAAGTTCATTATAAAAGAAAGCATGTTCAGCATGCTGTTTTACTCAGCCTTGGTAGCAACACTTCTCAGCGTCCTTCCAACTTACTTTGTCTGGACCACGCCAACGCTTCAACAGCTTGGTGTTCTTGCAATTTTAGGGATTGGGGGCAATTTAATTCTTTACTGTCTTTTAAAAGCATTTGCGTCCATGGATGCCTCTGCATTGGCGCCTTTTCGCTACTTCGAACTTGTTGTTTCGATTATTTTTGGCTTTCTATTTTTTCAAGAACTTCCTGGATGGTCGACAGTCATTGGAGCTGCCATCATCATCCCAAGCACGCTTTTTGTTGCACGTTATGAATTCTACCGCGAGCGCGCCTCTCGTCTAAAATCAGAGAAGGGCAAAAAAGAAACGGGAGAATTTTCCGTCTCTCTCTCAAAAAAGAAGTTCAAAAAAAGCGTATGATTTAATTTTTTTGCCGAAGATCGATTTTTAAAAGACCCTCTTCCAAGACCGTTTTTATGATCTCGATACCCTCTGGAAGATTAACCTGAAATTCAAACGGACAATTCGGTCTTAACACATCAAAAATTCCAAAATGAATAAGCTCATATCCTGCATTTAGATTAAAAAAATTGAGAGGCGGCGTTACAGAAATCATCATCTTATCTTTTTTTTGTTCGATGTGAACGTTTTCAAGGGAAACACCCGGCATAAGAATTGTAAGCCTGTAAGCATTTTTTGAAATTTTCTCGACATTAAAGGGAGGAACATGATGAACATGGGCATCAGGCAATTCTTCAAAAAAAAGCTTTTCATCGGAGATGTTCTCATACGAGATGTCCTCTGAAGAAGCTCCAAAAAAACAATTTTGAGATCTTTCATTTTGTAAAAAAATTGGATTTATTAAATTGTCTTTTAAAAAAGAGTTTTCTAAAATTTGAGAAGGTAAAGCCATGATAATCATCCAAAATGTTTACAATTGTTAAAAATAAATATTAAGATACTTAAACTTAAAAATTTAATAGAATATAAAATTATACTTTATTATATTAAAATATTACATATTATATATAATAAGTATAAAATATTTAAACAAATTAACTAATTTTATACTTTATTAAATTTTTATATTTAAAAAGTTCTCTAGGCTCGTCATACTTTAAGGAACTTCGAAGCCTAGAGAACCTGCCTTTAAATTATTCTCATATCAAAACGTACCGCTAAAAAGACATGTTATGATCCATGAATTTAAAATATTTTTTAAAAAGTTAAAGTCAAATGTTTTATCGTATGAAGTAGAGATAAGTACTATTTTTAAGATTTCAAGAGCCCTTGAAAATATATTTTATTTTTTATAATTTTTGGATGCCGAAAAAAACGATAAATCCCCGAGCATCGTCAAATCCCCGCAAACTTTTTTATTCTTGAAGAACGCGTGTTTTTAATATATTAGACCCTTATGAATTTTTAGAGTCCATTTTTATTTAACCGTGCCAAGCACTTTTATAATTTGATGAGAAACCCATGAAAACTTTTTTAAAAGCCCTGACACTTTCCTTAATCACACTTACTTTTTTTTCGCCTTCACACGCTTTTTTTCCCCTCATATTTGTCGAACGTCACGAAGAGGGTCAATCACCCTCTTCCTTTAAGCAATATAATTTTATTAACAAAGACGGTCATATCATCTCCCTTATGAGGCACACAAACGAGGAAAATGGGGAAACGCCAGAGCCTAATTCCAACATGCAGCTTTCAGAAGAGCATTTTAAAAAAGGGTGTGTGTGGTTCGGGATCAATCAATTTACACAACCCTTTGAAATGAATTTTCTAAATTCTCTTGGGCAAAGCTGGGGAGATCCTCTTCCTTATGACATGCAAGTTCAAAACCAAGAAAGAATACCACTGCCCTCTGAGGACGCTATGGAATTTTGGCGCGCACACAAAGGACACCTTCGTTTAGACAAAGTTTCTTCAGAAATCCGTCATTCTGAAACAGGAGCCCTTCTTGGATACTTTTCATACCTAATGGCCCCTGTAAAATGGTTCTTTTCGGGAAGAACGCCCCGTATCCTTATTACGGCCCAAGAAGCTCCTGCAGACCAACAGCAAAGATGGGAGACACTTGCAAAACTTAATTATAGATGCACCCGAAGCACAGGGTATGGCATGCATGAGCAGGACTATGAAGAAGCTCTTGCCTCATTTGAAGGAGCCCCTCCTCTCGCTTCAGATCTTTCCAATTTAATCCCAGAAGAAAAGAGTCTTTTGAACGCGTCTTTGTCCTTAAAAACACAGTTTCAGCTGTTAAAAATCTTAGATATCTTAAAAAGTTCCTCTGCTTCTTTGAAAAAAGATCTTAATGACCGTTTTGACACGATCATTGCAACCCTCAAGGAAAGAAAAACCTTTGAAACTCAAGGTCTCCAGATTGATGTTAATCAGAGCATTACATCAAGATTTCTCTTAGCTTTCCATATTCTAAAAGCCGATATTTCTGAAACCCCAGATGAGAAAGAGACTCATAAAAAAGAAATCGATACCATTTTTTCCTCTCTTAATGAGGCTAGCCAAATTGCAGTCTTACCTCTTGCAAGCCCTGATATGTCTCTGCGCTTTGCCAGTATGGCCAGACTCTTTGCAAAGCATATCCCTTCCGAAGTTTATCAATCTCACAGACTATTTACAGAAGTCCCTTTGTCTGAAAGAGCCGCTACAGAGCTTTCCTCTCTCCTTCCTATCTCTCAAATCCAAATAGGAACTGCCTTCAAAATTTCATCTCTTCTGTCATCCCAAATCTCTCTCTTCTCAGGGTCAAACTAACTTTTAAAAGAGGGTTTATTATCTGAAGGGAATTTTTTCCCTTCAGATTAAATCAAAAATTTCTCTATTTTTTCTTTGTTTTCAAAGTGATTCTACGCGTTTTTCTTAATTTTAAACAAATATCACGTTGTGAGGTTGAAATCCTAAAAAAGGATGCTATGCTCACTCTTACTTAGATTTTATCTCTTTTAAAAAAAAGTAAGGTTGTTTCATGCTTTCCCAAACGCCCCCTGAAGGCCAAATCACCGTTTATACAACCACTTATTGTCCTTATTGCACCTTTGCAAAGGATTTTTTAACCCGGAAGAGTCTTCCCTTTATCGAAATTGATGTCACAGGCGATACATCTCTACGGGAGGCACTCCTCCTTAAATCAGGAGGACGAACAACCGTTCCCCAGATTTTCATTGGAGAGACCGCCATTGGAGGGTACGATGACCTTGTCGCCCTTTCAAAATCACCCGATTTTGAAAAACTCCTAAAAAGTTCTGGGATTACGCTTGAAAATGCTTTAGACTAACTGTTGAATCACGAAAGAGAACTGTAGGATAGGACATGATCGTCTATAAACTAAAATGTGACATTAACCATATTTTTGAATGTTGGTTTCGCAATAGTGCCGCCTTTGAAGAACAACAAAGGAAGAAGCTTCTTTCCTGTCCCTTTTGCATGTCAACTCTTGTTACAAAGGCGCCCATGTCACCGAGACTCTCTTTTCAAAAAGAAACGGCTCTTCCTGCCCCAGATCCATCAGACGCCTCCTCCTTTGAAGGAGAAGTTCCTTCTTCATTTTTACCTGAAGTTTATGCCTCAAAAAATGAAGTCACGGATGCCATCCATCTCACGAATGCTGTTAAAAAATCTTCTCTTTTAATGGAATCTGAAGTTGTCGTCCCTTTAAATGAAGACCTTCCTCATCCCTCTGCCCTTGTCCGAAAGGCACTTCTTGATCTGAAAGAATTTGTAAAGAAAAACTGTGATGATGTCGGGGGCCAATTTGCTGAGGAAGCGCGGCGCATTCACTATGGTGAAACAAAAAAGCGTAATATTTATGGCCAAACTTCTCTTGATGAAATCATTGAACTTCATCAAGAAGGCGTTGAGGTAAGTGCCCTTCCTCCCTTCCCGAGAGAAGATGCCTAATCTTTTAAAGAAAAAACCTTTTTCCCCTCTTCACGTTTCTTCTCCCCTTCACTGGAAAATCTCTTTGAGACCTGTTTCTTATGAAACAGCACTTCGTTTCATGGAAAAACGTGTTGAAGATATTCATAAAGGAGAAAAACCCGAATGTATTTGGCTCCTTGAACATCCTTCTCTTTATACCTCTGGAACAGGCTCAAACGTTCAAGAAGATCTTCGCTATCCAACAGATGCACTTCCTTTCTCACTACATGAGACTGGACGCGGCGGACGCATAACCTACCATGGACCAGGCCAACGCATACTTTATTGCATGATTGATCTAAAAACTCTCTCCCCCATACCTGATTTAAAAGAGTTTGTTAAGACCCTTGAAACATGGATTATTGAGGTTTTGAAAGAAGTTAATATTGACGCCTTTCGTCAAGAGGGCCTTATTGGTGTCTGGACCAAAACTCCTGACCAGAAAATTTCAAAAATTGCAGCGCTTGGGATTCGTATTCGACATTGGATCAGTTTTCATGGAATTTCTCTTAACATTGACCCTGACCTTTCTCACTATGATCCCATTATACCCTGTGGGATTCATAATTTTGGAATAACATCCTTGAGAGAACTGGGCTTTAGCGGAAATTTAAATGACATTGATCTTCTTCTTAAAAAGAAATGTCCTTTTAAGAACAGGCTTTAGCTTTTAATGATTGAAATTTGATCATCAAGTGATCAAATTTTAATCACTATCGATATTAATTT
>CANMHY010000089.1 GCA_947497675.1 Alphaproteobacteria bacterium | reverse complement strand
TCTTTGCTCATACTCCTTTATAACATATTTTTATTCAAATTTAAATGTTATTTTGTCTAGCCTCCTTAGGCAGTTCTCAAAAAAAATGGTACGATTAACAAATGTGAAAAAAATAAAAGTACACTGTTTAGAAAAACAACAAAAAATATAGTAGAAATTAAAATGAAAATTAATCCCTTACACGTCTCTGTTTCATCGCTGGTTATGGCTGGCGTTCTTGCGATGGCGCCTTTAGGACAGGTCTATGCGAATGGCTATCAAAAAGCGCGGGAAGCTTCTGAAGCAAAGAATTTTGACCATGCAGAAAAATTAAAAGTTAAAGACGAACGCTTCAAATTTGCCCCAAAAGAATCTGTGAAGGATACTGCTGACCATTTTGAGGCTACTGTGGCTGGAAAAATTATAAAAATTGACGTTGATCATAATAAAGGCACAGTTAAGACAGATTCTCCTGCTGCAGCGAAAGCTATAATAGATAAAACCCTATCTTCTGGAGGTTTGGTCCGTCCATTAGAAATAACTTTTGAAAACAGAGAAGAGGTGTTTGAGGTGGGGCCGGAAGGCTGGACAGAAACAGCAATTCCCGCTAATAATGGAAAAAGGGAAGTTTTAATGAAAAAGTTTTCTTCATACCTCTCCTCTGATACAATAGAAAGTAATGTTACCATGAGTGGACTGGATTCAGCTAGCACCCAAAAAATTTCTGGGCTGATAGTTACAAAGGATTTTAGTGATCGTGTCAAAAAGGCGATCAAGGACTAATTACATCCAGATTCCGGTGAAGAGATCTTCGGAGGTTGCAGTTGGAGATAATATGCCTCACACTTTAAGGTTAGATTGGCGTGACTAGAGAAAAATTAGGAGCACTGAGGACACTTTAGGGTAAAAAAGGCTGCGGTGACTTATGTTGTCGCCTGGTGCACGCGTTGCTCTAACCGTTGAAGACGCAAATACCATGTGAGGTTCTTGCAGATGCTTGAGAAAATTGATGAGTTCTCTTTGGTTTCTAACCCACGCAAGTCATAAAGTCTCAGATGAAAAATTCTTGCTCTCAAACAATGAGCACAAAATACGAAAATTAAGAAAGGGCTTTTCTTCTCCAGAAAAGCCCTTTTTTTAAAAGGGCATAAAGCCGTCGGTCTTTTTCAAAAAGACGGAGGGTCTTCTTTCTCGGATATGATTTTTAAAATTTAAGGACGCCCGAGATTTTTGAGCTCGTCTGGGGTCATCTCCCAGGGAAAAACAATCCATGCATTAATTTCTCGAACAAAGGTATCAATGAGGTGTTTGCCATGCTCTTTTCCGTAAAGGGACGCAAAATGAGCCCCTGGAAGCATTTTACGAACAATCTGAACGGTGGCTCCTGTGTCGATGAGGTCATCAATGACGAGCCAATTTTCACCACTTTGAAGCGGAAGATTTTTTAAAACAGTGAGATCGGTTTGGGTGTCTGTAACATCATCGTAGCTTGAAAGACAAACGGTTTCAATGAGGGTAATGTTGAGGGCGCGTGAGATAATCCCTGCGGGGATAAGGCCTCCCCGTGTAATGGCAACCAACCCTTTCCAGGGAAGAGGGGGTAATTTTTGAGAGAGAGTGAGAGCATCTTTATGAAAATCGTCCCAAGAAATATAATATTTTGCATTTTTTTGAGGAGAGGATTCAAGAGGATGTGTCATGGGAAGAGCCTTCAGAGGGTGTGAGAAGATTTAGAATGAGCTGAAGATTTACGTTTGGATCTTTGATGTTTAATGAGATAAAAGACACCAATTCCAAGACCGATGAGAAGAATTGGAGTGCTAATAATATAAAATTTATTGTCCTCAAAGGCTGCAATAAGGGATTGAATGATGTCTGCTAAAAAATAACCTACAGAACTGACGATGATTGCCCAAAGTGCTGCTGAAATAATGGTTAAGATCGTATAACGTTTAAAGGAGATATCACTCGCTCCGACGACAATAGGGGTAATGGTCCGGATCCCATAAAAAAAACGAAATCCCATAATAAGCCAATGATCATATTTTTTCAAAAGAGCAAAGGCACGGTGGGATTTCTTTTCCAACACTTTAGAGCGGTGAAGAAGAGCCGTTCCACCGACTTTCCCGATGATATAGAGAAGTTGATCGTGGATAATGGCGCCGATAAAAGAGACGGTCATGACCATGGGAAGCGAAAAATATCCCATATATGCCGCGGCTCCAGCAAGAAGAAGAATACTTTCTCCCTCAATTAAGGCTCCAAAAATCAGAAACCAATAACCATAGTATTGTATTGAAGCGAGGAAAGCATCGCACACAAGTTTTTTCCTTCTTAAAAAAAGATTTTACAGTGATGAGGGCTCTTCATACATAATACATATTTCTCTCAAATGGTATCAGAAATGTTTAAAACAGGAGAAATTATCTAAAATGAAAAGAATTCTAAAAATCTATCTGTTTCGAAGAAGACGTTGATGTGAAAACGTTAAAATTTTCACATCATAGATTTTTGATTAACATCCATAATACATTTTAAATTCTAAGGGACTCGGGGTATGATCAACAACGTGGGCTTCTTCTCCCTTGAGACGCATATAGGCATCAATTTGATCATTGGAAAAAACATCTCCTTGAAGAAGAAAATCTCGATCTTTGTCAAGGGCCTGAAGGGCTTCTTTTAAAGAAGAACAAAGGCGGGGAATGGTCTGTAATTTTTGAGAGTCGAGTTCATAAAGATTCGTATCGAGCGCATCTTTGGGATGAATTTTCTTTTGAATGCCATCGAGGCCCCCCATTAATAGGGCTGAGAGAGCGAGATAAGGATTCGCGGCAGGATCTGGAAACCTTGTTTCAATGCGACGCCCGCTCGGAGATGTGACATGAGGAATCCGGCAAGCTGCAGAACGATTGCGTGCTGAATATCCGAGCAAGACGGGAGCCTCATATCCCGGAACCAAGCGTTTGTAACTATTTGTGGTCGGGTTTGTAAAAGCATTCAAAGCTCTTCCATGGTGAAGGATCCCGCCGATATAATAGAGAGCAAGATCAGAAAGACCCGCGTATCCATCTCCTAAAAAGAGATTTTTTTCTCCTTTAAAGATCGATTGATGAACGTGCATGCCAGATCCATTTTCTTCAAATATGGGTTTAGGCATAAAGGTGGCAGTTTTTCCATAGCTTAAAGCTGTGTTTCTGACGGTGGATTTAAAAATTTGGATCCAATCTGCCGTTTGACAGAGGGTTGAAAACTTAAATCCCAGTTCATGCTGGGCAGGGGAGACTTCATGATGATGTTTTTCAATAGGGATGCCGGCATTTAAAAGATGCGTGAGGATTTCTGATCGAAGATCATGGGTCCCATCTAAAGGGGGTGCCGAAAAGTAAGCAGCTTTTTGAGAAGATCTATATCCTGAATTGCCTTCTGCAAACGCTTCTCCTGAAGAAGGAGGAGATTCTTGAGATTTTATGGCATAAAAGCTGTTGTAAGGATCAACTTTAAATCGAATATCATCAAAAATAAAAAATTCTGGCTCTGGACCAAAGTAAGCTTTTGTTCCAATGCCACTTTTAAGAAGGTAGTTTTCTGCCTTTTGAGCTGTCGATCTTGGATCCCGGTCATAGGGGGTTATGGTAATAGGGTCATAGACATTACAGGTAAAAATTAAGGTTGGCTGTAGTGAGAATACATCTATAAATCCGGTGCTGGGATCTGGCATAAGAAGCATGTCAGAGTCATGAATAAGCTTCCATCCCGGGACAGACGATCCGTCAAACATGAGCCCTTCTTTAAAAAGAGAAAGAGAGACTTGAGAGATGTGAAGTGTGATCTGGCGCCACTCCCCCAAGAGATCTGTAAAACGAAAGCCAACATAAGCAGCATCGGAATCTTTTATAAATTTTAGAGCAGTCTGAATTGTCGGGGTCATTTTTTAAACGTCCTCAAAAAAAATTTGAAATTACTTCTAAGCATGATAATCAGTATTTTAAAAAAAAAGTCAAAGGTGTATATGCATTTTTTTTCTGAGCATCAGAAAAAAAACTAATGAGCATTCAAAAAATAAGAGGATAAAGCAAGAGGATAAAGCAAACAGAAAAACAGAGGAGGAAAAGGTTAAGGGACCATGACAGTTTCTTCTCCTGCCATGGAGATTGTAATAACGCCCCCCCATTCGCACATGAGGATCGACGTGTTGGAAAGTGTTGGCATGTTACTTAAAAGAATCGTTGGCTCTCCAATAATCCAAGGAGACGTTGTTGCAGGAATGCATGGCATGGGCGTCAATACCCCTAAATCTGCAGCCGTTGCTGCAGCAACCATGGGATTTGAAACTGTCAGACACTCTCCAAAGGGTAAAATGTTTAAAAAAGGAACATGGTCTTGGATATTCGCAGCAGGTAAATTCATTGTGAGGGTTTGATGAATGGGCAGTGCCATATAAGTACTCGGGCTCGTTCCAAAGGAACACTTACAAAGAGCACTCATGCAGGTTTGGTTTGACATCGATCTTTCCTCCCTAAATATTATTCTTATTTCTCTAAAATAGAGTTTTTTTGATTAAGAAGAAAGACTTTTTTAACTGAAACCCACTCTTATTCTTCTGATTCTTTTAAAGAGCTATTTTTAACAAAAAAGTCGGAAGACACTAATTATAATTCCATAAAATTTTCTGTCTCAAGCCATAAAATACCAATTCTGATAAGTGTTGTTGGGTAAATCTTTTTGAGAAGTTCTGCATAGAGGGAAAGTTGCGCCCTATATTCTGACTTTACAGAACTGGCAGAAATTGGAATGTCTTTGTCACTTTTGTAATCAACAACCCAGATTTCTTTCTCGCCAATGAC
>CANMHY010000088.1 GCA_947497675.1 Alphaproteobacteria bacterium | reverse complement strand
AAAGTAGGGTTTCATATCTTTTAAGAAGGGTGTTGAGTTCCATAAAATTAACCTCTTATTTTGTGAAGAAAAATAAAGAGTATCGATTTTATGTTTGTTTTCAACACCTTTTTATATTTTTGCGCATTTTAAAATTGTCCGGTAGCAAGGAGATCTTCTTCAAAATCTCTTTTAACAATGACACTTAAAGATCCAGCAAAACGAATCTCAATCTCAGAGTTTATTTTCGCAGGAATAATTCGCACAGGTAAAAATTCAGGATTTTCTTTAAATTTAAAGACCCATGTTTTAAAGGTCCCATATTTAATGTCAGCTCTTTGACAATATTCAGCTTGACTCAGGCCACTCTCTTTCCAATTTTTGACATGGGTTGACCAATTCTGATGACGTGCATTTCTTTCCGCGTCCCTTTCTCTTCTGCGAATTTCTTGCCTCATTTTGGAAGGCTCCTTCTTTTTCGTCACGAGCACAATTGCCAGTGACACAAAAATGAGGCTGCTTCATTTTAAATCGGCTGAACAGATGGGGTTAATAAGACGCTTACAACAAATCTTTGTGTCGGTTACGTTGGGTTCAGAAACATTTCCAATGGGTCGTCTGTGGTCTCACTCTCGTAAAGGACGTCAAAGTGGAAGTTTTGAGTATGACGAGAACTGGCTTAAGCATCCAGAACGCTTTGCTTTGGAGCCTGTCTTAAAATTCACGCAAGGCACATTTCATACACAAACAGATCAAGTTTTGTTCGGAGCTATTGGCGATTCGGCACCGGATCGATGGGGACGCGTTCTAATGCGCCGCGCGGAGAGTCAAAGGGCCCGTTCAACGAATGAAACACCCCGTACACTCACTGAAATTGATTGTCTTCTTGGTGTGAATGATGAAGCACGAGGAGGAGCTTTACGGTTTTCAGAGACGGTTAATGGGCCCTATTTGAGCCCAAAAGACAAGCTTAGTATCCCACCGCTTATAGATTTGCCAAAGCTATTTTCTGCCGCGCAACGATTTATGGATGAGAGCGATACAACAGAAGATTTAAAACTCCTTTTAGCACCGGGGTCTTCCCTTGGAGGAGCACGTCCAAAAGCATCTATTAGAGACCTAGATGGGGAATTAGCCATTGCAAAATTCTCCCGCAAAGATGATGAATTCAATATTATCGCCTGGGAAGCCGTTGCTTTAACGTTGGCTCAACAAGCAGGCCTACATGTTCCTAAATGGCGTATGGCTATAATCGAAAACAAACCCCTTTTGATTATCAAACGTTTTGATCGTGAAAACGGGACAAGAATTCCCTTTCTTTCTGCCATGAGCATGCTCGGGGCAAAAGACAACCAACAACGAAGCTATTTGGAGATTGCATACTCTCTCCTTCTCTATGGAGGACTCCAAACATTGATATGCTGGAACTTTGGCGCAGAATTGTTTTCAGCATTTTAATATCTAATACCGATGATCATTTGCGCAACCATGGATTTCTTTATGAAAAAAATAGTGGATGGCGTTTATCTCCTGCTTACGATATGAATCCAACACCTCTCGAAATTAAACCCAGAATATTAACAACAGCCATCAATTTTGAAGATAATACCGCATCCTTAGACACAGCCTTGTCTGTTATTGATGATTTTAGAATTTTAAAGAGTAAAGCCCATCAAATTATAAGTGAAGTGGCGTCATCTGTCGTAAAGTGGAGAAATGTTGCCCAGAGTTTCTTCTTAAGCAAACAAGAAATTAATCGAATGGCTTCTGCCTTTGAACATGAAGACTTAGAAAAAGCTAAAAAAATCTAAAGTTTTCTTTTTTTCATGCTCGTTAAACTTTAGAGAAACAATTTTGGAAGATTTTCTTGTCTCATGAGACTTGCCTGTGCTAAACAAAAGCATCACATTAACTGCTCTACCACCTCTCTGTTGAGGATTTAAGATCAACCTTGAAGAGAACATATAAACTCACTCTGTTTTAAAACACCTTAAAATCGCGGCCTTTCATGAACAAACTTCACAAAAAAATGGTTTTCTTTAAAAAAAATTATCTTGCCCCTTGAAATTTAAAAATGAATACCTACATGTTTAAGGAGGAGCGTCTAAAAATCCTCCCCCTTTTTTAATTCTTAACATATCATCAGAACACTAAGGAGAATGAACGATGTCATCAAATAAAGTTATAGGTATTGACCTTGGAACAACCAACTCCTGCGTTTCTGTCATGGAAGGTGGAAAACCTAAAGTGATTGAAAACAGCGAAGGGTTTAGAACAACGCCTTCGATGGTTGCCTTTACGGAAAATGGTGAGCGTTTGGTTGGACAATCTGCAAAACGGCAAGCCGTTACCAACTATGAAAATACCATTTTTGCGGTAAAACGCCTTATTGGACGTAGGTATGATGATCCTCTCACTCAGAAAGATAAGAAACTCGTTCCTTATAAAATTGTCTCTGGAGATAATAAAGATGCGTGGGTTGAGGCACGTTCCGAAAAGTATAGCCCAAGCCAAATTAGCGCGTTCATTCTTCAAAAGATGAAGGAAACAGCTGAAAGCTATCTCGGAGAAAAAGTAACGGAAGCCGTTATTACAGTTCCAGCCTACTTTGATGATGCTCAGCGTCAAGCAACAAAGGATGCTGGACGCATTGCGGGGCTTGATGTCCTTCGCATTATCAATGAACCCACAGCCGCAGCACTTGCCTATGGTCTCGAGAAAAAAGGGTCTGGAATTATCGCTGTTTATGACCTTGGCGGCGGAACATTTGACGTCTCTATTTTAGAAATTGGGGATGGTGTTTTTGAGGTGAAAGCCACCAATGGAGATACTTTCCTTGGCGGCGAGGACTTTGATCAACGCATCATGAATTATCTTGCAGATGAGTTTAAAAAGGAGCAAGGAATCGACCTCAGAAAAGATCGTCTTGCCCTTCAACGCCTCAAAGAAGCTGCAGAAAAGGCTAAAATTGAACTTTCAAGCTCTCTTCAAACAGAAGTCAATTTACCCTTCATTACAGCCGATGCATCTGGTCCTAAACATTTGACCATAAAGCTCACGCGTTCCAAACTTGAGTCGCTTGTTGAAGATCTTATTGATCGAACAATTACACCCTGTAAAGATGCCTTAAAAGATGCTGGGCTCAAAGCTTCTCAAATTGATGAAGTCATTCTCGTAGGGGGCATGACACGTATGCCAAACGTGATTGAGAAAGTAAAAGCATTTTTTGGGAAAGATCCTCATAGAGGCGTTAACCCAGATGAAGTTGTTGCGATTGGAGCTGGAATTCAAGGGGCTGTCTTAAAAGGAGACATGAAAGATGTCCTTCTTCTCGACGTCACGCCGCTGTCTCTTGGAATTGAAACCCTCGGTGGGATTTTTACAGCTCTTATTGAACGCAATACCACAATTCCAACCCGCAAAAGTCAAACCTTCTCAACGGCAGAAGATAATCAAACTGCGGTTACAATTCGGGTTTTCCAAGGAGAGCGTGAAATTGCAACCCATAACAAGCTCTTGGGTCAATTTGATCTCGTGGGTATTCCCGGAGCTCCTCGCGGTGTTCCTCAGATTGAAGTAACGTTCGATATTGATGCCAATGGTATTGTTCAAGTCTCCGCACAAGACAAAGCCACGGGGAAACAACAACAAATTAAGATTCAAGCGTCCGGCGGACTTTCTGAAGCTGAAATTGAAAAAATGATCAAAGAAGCCCAAGAAAACGAGTCAGAAGACAAAAAACGACGTGAAATTATTGAGATGAAAAACCACGCGGAGAGTCTTCTAAACACCGTCACAAAATCGCTTTCTGATGCAGGCGATAAAGTCGGTGCAGATGACAAAGCAAAAATCGAGGTTGATCATGAGGCTTTGAAAAAAGCCCTTGAAGGAGAAGATCTGGATGATATCAAGGCTAAAATGGAGGCTTTAAGCCAGTCTTCCATGCGTCTTGGAGAAATTCTCCATCAGGCATCTCAAGAAGCACCTTCCTCTGAAGCCTCTTCACCCGAAGAGGGTCCTGTTGTGGATGCTCAGTTTGAAGAGATTTCAGACGATACCCCAGACGCTAAATAAAGGATCTTGAGAAGGGCTTTTGAAATTTATCCCTCAGAAGCCCTTCTATAATTTCTCATTTTTGCTTTTTCTTAACCTTGCCTCTAAGATAGAAATATTTTTTTAACCCTTTTTTTTATGATAAATCATGTCCAAACGCGATCTTTATGAAGTTTTAAATGTCTCTCGTACAGCAGACCAGGAAACCATCAAAAAAGCTTTCCGTAAGCTTGCTTTAGAGCATCACCCTGACCGCAATCCTGGGAACAAAGAGGCCGAAGAAAAGTTTCGAGAAGCAACGTCAGCTTATGAAATCCTAAGCGATGCAGATAAGCGCGCTGCCTATGATCGATATGGCATGAGCGCCTTTGAGAATGGAGGAAGAGGTCACCAGTCTCAGGGGTTTGGGCAAGGGACTGATTTTTCATCTATTTTCGAAGAGATGTTTCGAGATATGACAGGGGGAAGTTCTCAAGGCCCTCAGTCTCAAAACTCTCGAGGGTCCGACATTAAACATGATCTTGAAATTCCCCTTGATCATATCTTTAAAGAATCTCGTCCTGAACTTTCACTCCGCACCCTTGTAACGTGTGACACCTGTGACGGATCTGGACAAACGGATAAAAGTGCTGCTGAAACGTGTCATCATTGCTATGGCTCAGGACGTCAGAGATTTCAACAGGGATTTTTCATGATGGAAAGAACCTGCTCTTCCTGTCAAGGAACAGGAGCTCTTATTCAAAATCCTTGTACAAATTGCAAAGGACAAGGACGCCTCACCAAAACAAAGAAGATCTCTATCAATATTCCAGCCGGGATTGAAGAAGGAACACGTCTGCGTATCCGAGGAGAGGGAGAGGCCGGACTTCGGGGTGGACCTGCGGGAGATCTTTACGTTTTTATTTCTATTCTTCCTCATCCTTTCTTTGAACGCGAGGGCGCCAACCTCTTCTGTACAGTCCC
>CANMHY010000087.1 GCA_947497675.1 Alphaproteobacteria bacterium | reverse complement strand
GAAGATATTCATGTTTTGCATAAAGCTCATAAATAAGTTCTCGAACTTTCATTTCGATCGTCTCGTAATCTTTTCCTTTGATTTCTTTAAAAGAGATAAAAATTGCAGGGAATTTTCCAAGATAATTTTTTAAGATATCGGGATGCTCTCCAATCTTTAATTTTGAGAAAATACCACTCCTTTTTGATCGTTCTTCGTCATCGATCTCGCCATTGGGTTTAACAGGGATGGTAAAAAAATACTGAAGCATCGTCATATTTAGGGTCTTGCCCCACCGGCGCGGACGGGTGATAAGAAGAACATCATACGCGTCTTCTATAATGGTTTTGAGAAGAAGCGTTTTATCTATATAGAGCGTACTCTCTGTGATGAGTTTTTTAAAATCATCTGTTCCAATTTTGATCGTATAGATCTTATTTTGCAGCTTTGTCATAATTTACATCCTTAATACTAAGGAGTAGTATATCATAACCTCGTTAGAGTTCTACAGTGAAATTTGATCTAAACAGTCCTCTCTCCGCCACGTAAGCCAGGGGAACACTGTTAAAAAAACAATGAAGAAGCTGTAAAAATAAAAAACCTTTTTCCAATCAACTAGAGCGTCAAGAATGATCTTGCTTCAAACTCGGGAAGACGTCTTTCAAAAGGTCTAAGAGACGCTCAAAAACCTCCTCTTCTGACCCAAGCCCCGAGACCAAAAAACAACGGCCTGGATTCTTTTGAGCAAGAAGATGATATCCCTCTTGAAGTCTCTTGTGAAAGACAAGACCCTTTTTCTCAAATCGATTTTCTTTTGTTGCACGCGCGTGGGCCCGGGCAAGCCCAATTTCAGGGGGCAAATCAAGAATAATCGTCACCTTAGGTTCAAACGTGTTTAAAACAGTTTTTGCCAAATCTTCAATTTTTTCAGGACCGAGCCCACTTCCAAATCCCTGATAAACCCAAGAAGAGTCGGTAAAGCGATCACATAAAACCCATGTGCCTTCTTTTAAATGGGGCTTAATAAAAAACTCAACATGATCCCTCCGGGCAGCAAAAAGAAGCAAAGCTTCCGTCATCGCATCCCAACGCTCTGGATTTCCTTGCACCAAAAGATTTCTGATTTCTTCTGCACCCGGTGTTCCTCCAGGCTCTCGCGTGATGACAACAGGAATGCTTTGCGCCCTAAGCCACTCTGAAACTTTTCGAATTTGGGTCGACTTTCCCGTCCCTTCCCCACCTTCAAATGTCAGAAATATCCCGAAGGGCACCTGCAATGATTTAAAATCCGACACGTCCTAGAGTCCCGGAATAAAGGATTTTATTTTAAACCAAAGTTTTCCAAAAAACCCGAGCTCTTCAACCGTCCGATCTGCTTGAAGCGGAAATGTCTTTGTCTCCCCATTTGGGAGAGCAACACGCATTTCACCGACATAAGCACCTTGTGTGATGGGGGCATTAAGAGGCGTTTCATAAAATAAAGTCGCCTTTACTTTATCTTTTTCAAGGCTTCGAATGGTCACCACAACACCTTCTTGACTATAGAGTCCCACGTCTCCTGTTTTTCCCATCCAAACGGGAACAACTTCAATCACTTGGCTTGGTTTTGCCAAGATAACATTGTCAAATTCTCTGAATCCCCAATTCATCAAAATTTCGGCATCTTTCGCACGATCCTTCATGGACGAACATCCATTAATGACCATAATCAACCGTCGTCCGTCACGAACGACAGAGGCAACAAGACCAAACCCACCATCATCTGTATGTCCTGTTTTAAGACCATCACATCCAATATTTTTATACAGAAGAGGATTTCGATTTCCTTGCTTAATGCCATTATACGTAAAATCAATTTCAGAATAATACGAATAATACTCTGGAAAATCTTGAATCGTTTTCAAGGCAATCGTTGCAATATCGCGCGCCGTCATTTTATGATCAGCCTCTTCCCACCCTGTCGAGTTTGTAAAATTGCTTGATGTGGCGCCTAATTCATGGGCACGTTTTGTCATCTGACGGGCAAAGTTATCCTCTGTTCCCGCAAGAGCTTCAGCCACCACAATACAAGCATCGTTTCCAGACTGGACCACAATACCGCGCAGCAAATCCTCAAGACGTATCTGGCTTCCAAGATCAACAAACATCTTAGATCCTTGCATCCGCCACGCCTTTTCACTCACAGGGAAAGTTGTATCAAGCGTCAGAGATCCCCCTTTGAGCTTTTCAAAAACCATGTAAACCGTCATGACTTTACTCATGGACGATGGCGACATGGGAACGTCCCCATTTTTAGAGAATAAAACCTCTCCTGTTTGAGCATCTATCAAAAAGAGTGTCGTTGCAGTGAGGTCGAGTGCAACCTCTTCGCTCTTTTTTGGACTTTGAACAATATCTTTATGAGACGCGTCTAATTCGACATTTGCCTCCCCAGTCAATGTTCTCAAAAACAAGCTGGCCATCACCAACAATGTGAAACGGAAAGTTTTAAAAAAAGCAGAAGTGGTCATATCTTTGTGTCCTTTGTATCATCCAAAAACGATTATTCAAAATTAAGGAATCTTCTATTTTGTAGCAGTAATTAGAGCTTTCGAAAACCCCTTTCCTTTAACGGCTTTTAAAACTTTTTCAGCATCTTTCCAATTTGAAAACGGCCCAATCTGAACTTTATAAAAGATATTTTTCCCAACGCGTTCTTGTGCAATAGAAGAGCTTCCGAATTTTTCCATTCGAGCAGAAAGTTTAGCGGCCTCTCCATAATCCTTTAAGAGCGGCAAATTAATATAATCACCCCCCTTTTGAATCGGAAGAGGCTCGGCACTAAAGACACCTTCGTTGAGAGGGCTCATAAAGGGAAGAGGCTTGATGCTATCAACATCAACGGCATCTGCAGGCAAAGGCGCAGGTTTTTTCTGAGAAGGCTTCTTTCCAAGGGCCATGTCTTTCAAAAGACGGCTTTCATGCTCCAACACTTTAATGTGAACCCGCGCCAATCCTTTTTGGAAAACACCCAAAAGCTGGGCTGCACGCTTGGAAAGATCAATAATTCTCCCCTCATAAAAAGGTCCCCTATCATTGATACGTATATCTAAAATACGCCCATTATCAAGATTATGAACACGCACGAGACACGGTAATTGTAGCGTTTTATGGGCCGCACTGATTTGATTTTGATCAAAGATTTCCATATTGGCCGTTGTATTTTCATGAAATCCAGGCCCATACCAAGAGGCAAGACCCGTCTCTTCGAAATGAAAGTTCTCTCGGGGTGTATAGGTCACACCTTTAACAGAATAAGGTTTTCCAATTTTATAAGTTCCCCTCTTAGCATACAAAGGGGCGCGTGACGGTCTTTCAATTCCCTCAAAATGGGACGAAGACGAACATCCATTTAAAATGATAAGAATACTCAATCCCAGAAGTAGGATTAAGATACCATTAACTTTCCTAAAAAAAACAATTCCTTTGTGACGCAGCATCTTTAAGCATCTTTCTCCGAAGAATCGATTTTTTGAGAAAGAATTTCAATCTCCCTCTCAAGAGATTTAAATTTTTCAGGAAGCTCACACAAATCTTTCATTTTTTGAAGAGGGTCGCCGAGTTTATCAAGACGCCCTAAAGCCTTGAGAGCCATTCCTGCGATTTCGTCTAACAATCGATTCTGCGTTTGCATTTTTCAAAATCCCTTCTCAACATCATTTCTTCTTCTGCCTTTATCACAAAAAAACGGGTAAAACCAGCACATCAGACTCTTTTTAAGGATGTTTTTTGAAAAAAATCTTTATCTTTTTGAGATCATAGAATATTCTAATCATGATGAAAAATGAAATTAAGAATTTTAAAACTTTCAGGGAAACTTCTATGATAAAATTCTTTAAAAAAATAGTATCTGCTTTTGTCTTTACGGGAATCTTTTTATTAACCTCTCTGGCGTGCAAAAGTGAGCCTAAGCCTGGCGTTTATGTGTCGCTAAAAGGCGGCTCCATTTTGATCGTCCCTACAAAAAAAACACTCTCAGGAGCCTGGGCATCGTAAATCTGGAGACCTAACGACCTATACCGCACATCCCTGGGTCTCCCTCCTTCATTTAAAAGAACATAATGATTATGCCTATACCAACGAATGCCCAGAAGATGACTGTGGAAAAGGCATTGACCTAACAGAAGTTCTCCAAATCGTTGAAAATGGATCAGGGCTCATTGTTAAGTCTCGAAAAGAGGATTGGACCGAAACATATAAGCCCTTGTTCTCTGAATCTCAATCTAAATCAAACAGCAATTATGTGTGAAGTCAAAAATAGATCGATTTAAAGCTCCTAAAACGAAAAAACTTTAGATTTTTAAAAAAAGCATTAAAGAACAGGGCGTTAAGAAGAGAAAACACCGTAAAAATCCTTTGTCTGAGGCTTGTTTTTAAAACTATGGACATAACTTCCCTGCAAGCTAAAAAAAGTCCTAAAAATAAATCTACGTTTAAATTTAGTAAAGATCTTATCCCGATGGTTCTTTAGGCATAAATTTTTCTGGATCTATCGTAAATTCCAACAAATGTTCCCATGAATTATAAACCATAATTTTGATAAAAGATCGAAGATTTTCCCATAAATGTCTTTTACTTCCTAAGCTTTTTCGGGCCAATTGGTAACCCTTGTCTGTCAATTCAAAAATCTGGTGAAACGTAAAAGCCATAAGGGTGAGCAAGTAAAAATTAAAACATAAATTCTTTGCTCCATGCCCATAATTAGTGTCTGACAGAAAACTCCTGGAGACCTTGATTTAACTGAGGTTAACAGGAAAAATTAGAAAAGAAACGGCTTGATATCAATGTAGACTTTGTAAGAGGAGCTTTGTTTCAAAGCAAAGATGAAAAGACGGAAGAGGTCAAAGAATATAAGTCTTATGATACCGTTGAGAAGACATGGAGACATTTAAATTTTTTTGAACATGAATGTTATTTAATCGTGAGAACGCCTCGGGTTAAACCTGACGGAGGAGGCATCAAGCTTATTATGCCCCCTTGGAGTGGAGTCGTGGCTGGTTTTACA
>CANMHY010000086.1 GCA_947497675.1 Alphaproteobacteria bacterium | reverse complement strand
AAAAAGTAGAGCATTGTATTTTCCGGCGGTTAATGGTTACAAAGCAAAACATAAGAACTTGAGGGAGAACAGTTCGGAATTTGATTTTTGGGAAGGAGTGGAATCATTCTTTTTGGAAGATTCATTTCTTCAAAACTTGAGAAGGCATTTTTTTTCATAACGGCGCAGACTTTTTGAGATGAAGACCATTTTTTAGAAAACTCAGAAAGAGGAAGCATCCAGGAAGGAGACTCTAATTCTGTTCCAAATTTTAGCTCTCCAATTGAATCAATGAGGGTTAAAGGGTGGGTAAGATTAAGGTAAATGGCCAGATCGGGAGGATACGTTTTAAGCGCAATGATTTCAGTGGTGGCGGGTATCTTTTCTTGTATCGTTAAGGCGATGCTTTTGGTGGATTGATAGGGGATAAGGGGCGACAGAGAGGCGATAAAGATATAAAATATAAAGGTTCCCATAAAAATGATGAGAACTTCTGGGAGAAGGATGCGAGACTGAGTGATTTTTAGAACAAGTGGTCCCAAAAAAACACCGCTCCATAAAAAGAAAATCCCAAAAATTGTGTAGGGTTTAAGAAAATCTGGAATGAGGGGGGTCAAATAATAAACACCAATGAGTCCGAACGTTAAAAGAACAAGGATCCCAAGATAGACTTTAAACTCTAGGGAGTTTTTTGGTTGAGTTTTGGAGGTAAGAAAGTTACCCATTAGAAGAGACAGGCTTGGAAATATTGGTAGAATATAAGGAATAAGCTTAGAGTTAGAAAGAGAGAAAAATAAAAATGGAAAGAGGGTCCATATTAAGAGAAACCCTTCTTTTTCATTAAGAAAGCGTTCTTTTAGGAGGGTTGCTCCTATTTTTTTGAGACTTTGGATGGCATAAAAAACCCATGGAAAGAGCCCAAAAAGGAGACAGGGCAGAAAAAACCAAAGGGGTTGCTGACGTGAATGAATTGTTGTTGTGTATCTCAAAAAATGCTCTTGAATAAAGTAAAACCATAAAAACTCTGGGTTTTTAAGAGAGACCAAAATATGCCAAGGGAGGACAAGACACAAAAAAATAAGAAGAGATGTCGGAAGATAAAGGGGCCAGAGTTTTCTCCAAAGTTTATAAAAAGTCAGCCAGAGGACAAGAATAGGTCCAGCAAGAGCCAGTGTAACAACGCCTTTTGTTAAGAAAGAGAGCCCTAAAAAAAGAGAAGCGCCATACATCAAAAGACGTCTTTTTAAGGAAGGTGGTGTGTAAAATCCCCCTAAAAAGCTTAAAAGCCCAAGGCTTAAAAAAAGAGTGAGTGCCATATCTAAGAGAATAATATGCGCAAAAACAAAATAAAGGGCACTTGTCATGAGGGTAAGAGCGGCATAAAATCCCGTTTTTCGGGTAAAAAGAAAGCGCCCTGCGAGATAGACAGAGAGGACTCCAAGGAGTGCGAGGATCATTGGAACGAGCCTTGCGGCCCATTCATTTAGACCAAAAGCCTTCAAAGAGGCCGCTTCCATCCAATAAAAAAGAACGGGTTTTTCAAAATACTTTACGCCATTTAAGCGGGGCGTAATAAAGTCATGGGTCAGGAGCATTTCTCGAGGGATTTCAACGTACCTTCCCTCATCTGGATTGGCAAAAGGTCGTGTTCCGAGAAAGGCTCCAAAAAGGACAGAAGCCAGGAGAGCAAGAATAAAAAGATCCTGAAAGACTGTTTTTTTAAGATAAGAAAAGGAGAAATTCATTCTTAGGCTTTGTGTTTAAGGGTTGGAAAGGCAATCACGTCTCTAATACTCGAAGAGTTGGTGAGGAGCATGACGAGTCGATCGATTCCAATGCCAAGACCGCCTGTGGGGGGCATTCCGTATTCAAGTGCTTTCAAAAAATCATAGTCCATATGATGGGCTTCCGTATCACCCGATTCACGATTTTTGACTTGGAGGTCAAATCTTTTTTGTTGCTCGACGGGATCATTGAGTTCAGAAAAAGCGTTTGCAATTTCCCATGTGTTTATAAAAGTCTCAAAACGTTCCACAAGACGTCCATCTGCGCGATGTGTTTTTGCAAGAGGAGAGATCTCGAGCGGATAATCTGTGACATGCGTGGGTTGAATAAGATGTGCCTCAACACGTTCTTCAAAAACTTTTTCAATGACGTTGCCCCAGCCAGCAGAAGCTTCAACTTTAATGCCAATCTTCTGGGCAGCTGCTTGAGCTGCCTCTGCATCTTTGATCTCCAGAAAGTTAATGCCTGTATGTTTTTGAACGAGAGAACACATGCTTTCCTTGGCCCAAGGAGGCGTAAAATCAATCATTTTATCTCCCATGGGAAGGATCAGCGTTCCAAAAATCTTTTCAAGAACATGGGCAACAAGGCTTTCGGTGAGGTGCATGATATCTTTATAGTCGGCATAAGCTTGATAAAGTTCAAGCATCGTAAATTCAGGATTATGACGGGTTGAAATCCCTTCGTTTCGAAAATTTCGGTTAATTTCAAAAACTTTGTCTGAAAGACCACCAATGATAAGTCGCTTCAAATAGAGTTCAGGAGCGATTCTCAAGTAAAGCTCCATATCGAGGGTATTGTGATGTGTTTTAAAAGGGCGTGCTGCAGCACCGCCTGGAATGGGATGAAGCATGGGGGTTTCCACCTCTAAAAACCCATGTGCTTGAAGGTAACTTCTTATTTCTTGGATGATTTCAGCACGTTTTCGAAGGGTATTTCGTGTTTCATCATTCATAATGAGATCAAGGTATCGTTGCCGGTAACGTGTTTCTTGATCTTGAAGGCCATGATACTTTTCGGGAAGAGGATGAAGAGACTTTGATAAAATGTCAAAAGATTCTGCATTGAGTGTCAACTCTCCCCGCGGCGTGCGGCGAATACGACCCTTTACTCCAATGATGTCGCCAATATCAAGGAGCTTCAGTTCCTCAAAATTGTCGGCATTTAAACTATCAGGATGACAAAAAACTTGAATTTTTCCATCTTTATCTTGAAGATCAATAAACATGCCACTGTTCCGCATGGAGCGAATACGTCCGGCGATTTGTGTGCGGATCTCAGTTTCTTCCCCTTTTTCAAGAGATTCAAATTCCCTCTGAAGGGCACCTGCCGTTGTTGCACACTCAAAAGAAGGGGGATAAGGATTTTTTCCGCGCGCGCGATACTCTTCTATTTTTTTAAGACGTGCCATACGGAGTTCTTGTTCTAAGGCAGAGTGAAGTTCAGGTTGGATTGCAGAGGGGTTCGTCATGATTGTCCTAAAAAATAAAACTCAAAAAATTAAAAAACATTAAAAACCTATGAGAGAGAAGTTCCCCCAACCGTCAAGGCTGAAATCAACAAAGAAGGTTGACCGACCCCAACAGGAACGCTTTGACCATTTTTACCACAGGTTCCCATGCCTGAGTCAAGACACATATCGTTTCCAATCATCGTAATTTTACGCATTATGTCCGGACCATTTCCAATAAGCGTTGCGCCTTTAATAGGAGACGTCACTTTGCCATTTTCAATAAGATAAGCTTCAGAAGCTGAAAACACAAAATTTCCAGAGGTGATATCCACTTGGCCTCCCGCGAAGTTCGCCGCATAGATTCCATTTTTAACAGAATGAATCATTTCTTCTTGGCTATTGGGACCGTTTAACATAAAGGTATTTGTCATCCGTGGAAAGGGAAGGGCTGTGTAATTTTCCCGTCTGCCGTTTCCGGTGGGTTTCATCCCCATGAGACGGGCATTGAGGCGATCTTGCATATATCCAACGAGAATTCCGTCTTCAATGAGAACGGTTCTTTCTGTCGGGGTTCCTTCATCATCAATGGTGAGGGATCCGCGTCTGTCTGGAAGTGTTCCGTCATCAATGACGGTAACACCCTTGGAGGCTACTTGTTTTCCCATAGAATCTGAAAAGACAGAACTTTTCTTGCGGTTAAAGTCTCCTTCAAGTCCATGTCCTACGGCTTCATGTAAAAGGACGCCTGGCCAGCCAGGCCCCACCACAACGGGCATTTCTCCAGCGGGCGCTGGAATTGCTTCACAATTTAAAAGGGCTTGACGCAAAGCTTCTTGGACATATTTTTTCCAAACGTCTTCTGTAATAATGCGATCATATAAAAACCGACCTCCGCCACTATAGGAACCAGTTTCCATACGGTTTCCTGTGGATACAAGAAGAGTAATGCTGAGACGTACAAGCGGCCGAATGTCTTCTCTCAGAGATCCATCAGACCTTAGAATGGAAATGCGTTGCCATTCTCCCGCTAAAGAGACCATAACTTGTTGAATGCGCGGATCTAGGTCCCTTGAGAAGGCATCAATTTGAGATAAAAGAGCGACTTTTTTCTCAAAAGAAACGCCTTGAAGAGGATTATGATCGGTATAGAGACGTTGGTTTGTCCGCTGAGGGGAGAGATCAACGATTCCTGCATAGCCCTTAGAGAGAGATTGGGTTGTTTTAATGGCGCGTTCAAGCGCCTCGGGAGAAAGTTCAGAAGCATGTGCATAGGCTGTTGCTTCTCCAATCACAGACCTAAGTCCAAATCCTTGGGTGACATCAAAGGTGGCACTTTTAATGTTTCCATCTTCAAGAGAAAGGCTTTCTGAAAGCGTTTTCTCTAGAAAGAGTTCGCCATCGTCTGCATGTTGTAAGGCTGTTCCAATGGATTTTATCGTTTTTTCTTTATCTAAGGCGTTTTCATGAAAAAAAATAGCATCATTTGAAACTTCTTCAGAAGAAGAGGTTAGAGAAGAGGGGTTAGAAAAGGAGCTCATCATAAAATTCCTTGGACGCGTGAAGATTAAACCCATGAGAGAACACGTATTTTCTCTTAAAGAGTTACGTATAACAAAGTATTTTATATTTTATAAGTCCCTATATGAAAAAACCCGGTCCTGATAAATTACAAAGTATTTTATATTTTATAAGTCCCTATGAGACCTTTGCATGACTGGAGCATGATGGGGGGAGTGAAAAAAAATAATAATCTGTAAATTTCCTCTCCAGTTTTTTCAAAAAAATCTGTTTTTGCATTGAAAATATTGGATATTTCT
>CANMHY010000085.1 GCA_947497675.1 Alphaproteobacteria bacterium | reverse complement strand
GAAATTTCCGGATAATCGCACTTGTAATGGGTATAGACAAATAAGCAGAAATTGCGTTTGCGAGCGGAGGATTACTGTTACAAGTGATAAGTTTCATGAAAAACACGTATTTTGAAAATTTCAGACCTCTCGGACCTTATCAATCTTTTAGAGAGAAGTAAACTCTTGTCTGAAGGAGACGTGTATTTTTCTGAGAGAGGGGTACTTTTGAAGTTTTTCTGGACAATCTTTTGGAAAATATGATTTAAAGGATGAGATCTATTCTATTTTTAACATAAGGTTTAACATACAGGAAATTACGATGGATTATGCAGATACGCCACCAAGTGTCATTCTCGAGAATCAGAATGCTCAAAACTCTGGTGCTTCAGAGGAAGTGATCACGACAACACCGTCAGGGCTCCAATATATAGATGAAATCATCGGAACGGGTCCGTCTCCGAAGATCGGCCAAAAAGTAAAAGTCCATTATACGGGAACGTTGACCTCTGGAAAGAAGTTTGACAGCTCTGTCGATCGTGGTGACCCGTTTGATTTTACCATTGGGGTAGGACAGGTTATTAAAGGATGGGATGAGGGTGTTCTCTCGATGAAAGTTGGTGGAAAGCGTAAACTTATTATTCCTGCAGATCTCGGTTATGGCAGCAGGGGTGCTGGGGGCGCTATTCCACCAAATGCGACGCTCGTTTTTGAGGTAGAACTTCTTGATGTTAACTGAGGGGGGGGGACTTTTAAGTCATCTTTTGGAAGGGAGAGGTGTCCTCTTCCTTCTATCTTCTAATGATAGATTAAGACTCCGTTGAATTTTCGTTTGAACTTTTCTCAAAAATGTTGATATACTCATAAGTACATAAGATGAGATAAGAAAATAAAGGTCTCGTAAGTTGTCTTGATTTCTTGTCACATGCTTTCGAATTAAAAATAATAAAAAATGAGAATTCAATGATGACCCTTAGATATTTTTCTCTATTCTTGCTGATTTAGCTGTTTTGCGGTTCTTCTTCTCAAGCAATGACAGACGTTCCTTCCCAAAAGCTTACGCCTAAAATATGTAACAAAATTCTCCTGGAGCCCGATTCGGATCTTAAGACATGTGATATCTGTTTAAAGCAAGTTCTTAGAACTTCTTTGACACGTGCTGAATATGTCCAAACGTTGAATGCTCAAGAAGGAGGAGCACTTGCTCTTGGATCACAAGAAGCGCCAGAAGACAGTCCAGTCGAAGAAAATCCTAACCCTGATTCTCAAATTATGGCACCAGAAAGCTCTGAGTCCTCTGACGAAGGTACAGAGGTTGCACCCGAGTCTACACCCGTTGTTGTGCCTGTTGGTTAGGCTTCCCCTGCGCTTGCACCTGCAAAAGAAGAGAATCTTCCGTTGGCTTCTCAAATTATTGCACCAAAAAGTTCCGAGCTCTCTCATGAAGACGCTGTGGGTGCCTCGGAGTTTGCATCCGTTGCTGTGCCTGTTGGAGAGGCTGCCCCTGCAGTTGTCTCTACAGAAAACGAAAGCGATCGTGCCCCTCTTCTCCAAAACCACTTTGCCATTCAATCAGTTATCCCTGAAGCGGAAAGACCCTCTCTTGAATCTGTTCCGATTCAACCGGCTTCTGCACCCGTGGTAGCAGAGCCTGTTTCTGTGCCTGTCACCTTTAAAGCAGCCACGGAAGCTCCCAGTCTTTCAACACTTGCCCTCCCTACCGAAACCACGAAGGGTGTTCCCCCTACTCTTCAACTAACGCCTACTCCTCAAGCAACGTCAAAAGAACTTGCCTCACCAACTCTTCTTTCTTCACATGAAATACGAGCACTTCAAGATCATCTTCCAGATCCAGTGCTTCAACGGACAAGAGCCGTTCAAGCAACTGAGAACAGCATTTCAAGCCTGGTGGAAAACGTTCGGGGAGATCAAGAAAAGATCAACACTCTTCGTGAGAAAATCGAAAAAAATAAAGCCATCATTGCCAGAGAGATCCCTCTTCCACAGGGTGCAACTCTAAAAGGTCTTCAAAGCCGTATTGAGATAGATGCGAAAAAAATGGAAGAACAAGAGAATCATATCCAAAGTAAAACAAAAGAAATTCAGACGCTATAAGAAAAAACGGAAAAACTTCAAGGCGAAATTCATGCTATTTTAAAGGGAGATGCAGCAAAGGGCGTATTGGCTTCTCGCTATGCCTCAGCACTGGAAGGCAAGCAAGGAGACATTGTCCGTAAACAAGCAACACACGATCTCTCAGTTCTCGGCTATAATGAAGCTCAACAAGCTTATGCAGCATCCGTCGGAGCTCCTTTTGGTTTTGGATTTCCCATTGAACAACAAATGAAGAATCAACGACTCGTTGACCATCTGTTCTCCCTTGCAGAACAGCTGAGAGAGGATGATCAAGATAATCATGAACTTGCAGATCAACTAGATCTTCAAGCACACCAACTCAAAGACATTACGCCCTTGAGTCATCATAAGAAATCTCCTGAGATGAGACACAAAAAAAGTAAGGTCTAAAAAACACTGATTTTGGGTTAGAATTTTTCTTGCTTATTTGAAAAAATGGCGCGATAATGGCGCGATAGTGGCGCGATTCTATTATCGCGCCAAAAGAAGGTGCGATATGCAAATAGATCCACAAAATATGATCTTAAACCTCATTGCAATAAGCTCTGAAGGTTTATCTATTGAAGAACTCGGTCAACAGGTAAATCTTTCTAAAAGAACTTTGCAACGACGATTAGCATCTTTTATTACAAAAGGAGTTGTAAAAAAGATTGGGCGAGGCAGATCTACGCGTTATAGAGCTAATGAGAATCTTCCAAAAATTATAACAAAAAATAGTCTCTCTTGGCATGAAAGTCAGAAGATTCAAGAGCCGGTTAAACCCCACGTGAGAGAACCAATTCTGTATAATCCAAATTTTTTGGAAGTCTATATTCCTGGAAAAACCTTTTACCTTCCTCTTTCTGTCCGTGACCATCTCGCGGCTATTGGCAGGCCTCAACAGTCGATGCTTCCGGCTGGAACTTATGCAAAACATCTTTTAAGTCGCCTCATCATTGATTTATCCTGGAATTCATCGCGTCTTGAGGGAAATACTTATTCTCTTCTTCAAACAGAACGTTTGCTGCAAAATGGTATTGCCGCTGATAATAAAACCCCTCAAGAAACGCAAATGATTCTTAATCACAAAGCTGCCATTGAATTTTTGGTGGAGATGGTGGCTGAAATAGGGTTTAACCGATATACTCTTTTGAACCTACATGCATTGCTTTCTGAAAACCTTTTGGAGGATCCAACGGCGTGTGGACGTTTACGAAGTATTCCTGTCGGGATAACGCACTCTGTCTATATCCCTCCCTCTATTCCTCAACAAATTGAGCTCTATTTTGATCAAATTCTTGAGCGTGTCTCTCAAATTCAAAATCCCTTTGAAAGTGCATTTTTTGAGATGGTTCATTTACCTTATCTTCAACCTTTTGAAGATGTTAATAAACGTGTCTCGCGGCTTGCTGCCAATATTCCACTTATCACGCATAATTTTTGCCCGCTCTCTTTTGTGGATGTTCCAGAACAAGAGTATATTAATGCAATGTTGGATATTTATGAACATAATCGTATTGATGCCTTAAAGGATGTTTTTGTGGGGGCCTATGAACGCTCCTGTGCACGTTATTCTCAAATTCAAAGATCTTTAGGAGAACCAGATCCTTTTCGAATGACGTATCGAGAGGAGATAAAAAAGAGTGTTCGAGAGGTTGTGGTTCAGACAATGGATAAAAAGAAAGCTGACAGTTATATTTATGAACGTGCCCGTCGAGACATTGTTGAAAAAGACCAGAGCCGCTTTATTGAAATCGTGGAAACAGAAATCATGAGCCTCCACGACGGAAACATAGCGCGTTATTCTTTGCGTCCCTCTGAATTTACAAGATGGCATGCCAATTGGAAATGATCGTTTTTAAACTGGCCTAAGACGCTGGTTTTTCTGTTGGAGAGAGCGTGGAAAGCGTTTTGAGAGGCTCTTGAGGCGTCGGAGAAATGTGCGTTGGGAGATGCCTCTTCAGGGCATTTGGGAGATCGGTGTCTGGTAACGTAGCCAACAAAGTTCGAAATCCTTCTATTATTCAAATTTAAAAGTTATTTTATATTGCCCCCTAATCACAATTTTTATAGTTTTCTTGCAAGCATTTTTTTGCCAATTCCTCTGCTTTTTTTATTTGGGTAGGTAGCATTAATTGACGTATTTCCATTAGATGTTCTCTTGTACCATTAATTGTCGTCTTAAAACCATTTTCTATAGCCAGGAGATACCATTTATAAGCTTGTTGGTAATCTTGAGAAATCCCTTTACCCCTTGAATACATATTTCCTAAATTAAATTGAGATTCAGGAATTCCATGGACTGCTGATGAGCGATACAATTTATAAGCTTGTTGATAATCTTGAGAAACTCCTTCTCCTCTTTCATATGCCCCAGCAAGGTTACATTGGGCGTATTGTGCATAAGGGTAGTCTCCTTGTGCAGCCAAGTGATAACACTTGAGGGCTGCTTGATCGTCTTGAAAGACTCCTTCTCCACTTGAATACATACTCCCTAACCTAAATTGAGCTTCAGTATTTCCATTTTCTGCTGCTAAAGAATACCATTTAGAAGCTTCTTGAAAGCTGGAACCTTCTCCTCCTTCAGCAGACATATTTCCTAAGTGGACATAAGCATCAATATGGTCTTGCTCGGCAGCTAAATGATACCACTTCATTGCTTTTTTATAATCCTGAGTAACTCCATTTCCTTCTAAATAGGCCCACCCCAAACTGAATTGTGCCTCAGCATTTCCTTGTTCTGCAGACATTGGTATCCATTTGACAGCTTCCTTATAATCTCGAGGGGCGCCTTTTCCAGTTGCATACATAATACCTAAATTAAATTGTGCGTTCATATCTCCTTGTTTAGCCGCTAATTTTATTTCTTGTAAGCATTCACCAAGATTATGGAAGGATACAAAAATCTGGGAGTTTTCCTGAGAAGAGGATGTTTAAAGCGTCTGTGGCACTTATGTCATTTTTTTGACACGTGAGGAGATAACTTCGAACCCGGCAAAAAATTTGTGCCCCTTTG
>CANMHY010000084.1 GCA_947497675.1 Alphaproteobacteria bacterium | reverse complement strand
AGTACAGAAAGAACGTTACAGTACCCTATAATACGAGTAAAGCTACGAAACAAGCGGCTTTGAAAGCAGGCATTATCCTCCATTATCTACCACCCTATAGCCCTAATCTAAATCCGATTGAGCGATTATGGAAAGTTATGAATGAATTTGTCAGAAATAACCGATTTTTTAAAACTGCTCAGGAGTTTAGGAAAGCCATTTTAGAATTTTTTGAGACGACTTGGCCTCAAATTTCTCTAAAAATGATTGATCGCATCAATGATTCTTTTCAGATCATAAAATCCCCTGTCTGATTTCATTTGGGTGTAAAAAATTAATCTGAAGCTTTCTTGTTTTTTCAACTCCCGTCTTGCATCTTTTTCTGCGGTATGGCATTGTGCCTCCGTGTCAATTAGGCTTTATTGGCCGCCGTAGCTCAGTGGTAGAGCGCACCCTTGGTAAGGGTGAGGTCGCAAGTTCGATCCTCGCCGGCGGCACCATGAAAGATAGAAAAATCATGGAGTCTCTGTTTTTAGTAGGAATTTTTTTCTTTTGAGGGAGGTTCTCACATAAATTAGAGAGGGTCATTATATTTTTATAATTATATTTTTCGTCATTTTAAATATATAAAAACTTCAAAAAAAAGAAACTGCAAGACCATTTCCTCTTCTTTAAAAAGAAAAATGAATCCTGATTGAATAAAGAATAAAAAATAAAAAAGTGTCTAAATATTTAGAGAATGTTTGATATTGATGGAGAAATTAAGGTATATGTATTAATCGTTCTTAGTAAGGGTGAGGTCGCGCGTTCGATCTTCGCCGGCGGCACCATCATTTCCCATAAATAACAGATGAAAAAAAATTTCTCTCTCTCTCCTTATCTTTTGTATACGCTGCCAGGAATAGAGCAGATTGACGATGCTTTTTTAATTTTTTTAGAGGAAGAATCATCTCTTCTTCATGATTTATATTTGAAGGCCAGAGAATGCCCTCCTAAAGATGAAAGCGCATTTCTTCTTGAGCTTGCCCCAATACTTGAAAGTTTTATGGCGCAGTTCTTTGAGATTGAAAAAGAAGTTTTTCTTCTGCAAAAAAGTATTTCAGAGCTTGCTCCCCTCTATCTTTGTAGAAGGCTTTTTGTTCAGCGCATTGCCCTTAAAGAATTTTCCTTTGAAGATGTCATAGCTTTTGATGGAAAGAAACTTGAACAAGAAATTCTGACGTTGATGGGAAGTAAGTCCTTTGATCCCTTAGCGTTTGCCTATGAAGTTCTTCTTTGGTTAAAGAAGCCTGAGGACAATGAATATCCTCTTAAAATTTCCAAGCAATATGCGGCTTGGCGTGTGTTAACTCCTGAAGGAAAATTGCTTTCTTCTGGTCGGGTCCTGTTCTCGATTCCTCATAAATTAGATTTTCAGAATCTGGTTGACACCATCAAAGGAGAATGGGGTGAGAGGAGAGCTTCTCCCCCTCATATCAAACGGCGCGATGGATTTAATTTAACGGACCCCGGACGCCCCTTGGATGTGATCTTGAAAGAGGCTCATTATTGTATTTTGTGCGGTCCTCAGGGAAAAGATTCTTGTTCAAAAGGTCTTTGCACGAAAACAGGAGAGGGGTTTGTAAAAAATGCTTTAGGAATTGAACTTAAGGGATGTCCCTTAAAACAAAAAATTTCGGAAATGAATACCCTTGTGACTCAGGGGCATATGCTGGGAGCATTAGCGGTTATTTGTATTGATAACCCAATGACGGCTGCCACAGGTTGGCGCATCTGTAATGATTGCAAACAATCTTGCATTTATCAAAAACAAGACCCCGTCGATGTCCCTGCCATTGAAACTCAAATTTTAAAAAGTGTTTTGGAGCTTCCCTTTGGGTTTGAAATTTATAGTCTTTTAACGCGTTGGAATCCTTTAAATATAAGATATCCTCTTCCAAGCCCTCAAACGGGATATAAGATTTTGGTGGTGGGTATGGGACCTGCAGGATTTACGCTTGCCCATTATCTTTTGAATGCAGGTCATGCCGTTGTTGCCTGTGATGGATTAAAAATTGAACCATTGCCGACTTCTTTAGTGGGTGAGCTCGAAAAATTAAACTTTAATTTGATCAAAAATACGGACGCTATATTTCAGGACTTGTCTGATCGCGTGATTGGAGGATTTGGTGGGGTAATGGAATATGGCATTACGTCAAGATGGAATAAGAATTTTTTGACAATTATTAGAGTGTTGCTTGAACGCAGAAAGCCTAATTTTACCCTTTTGGGAAACACACGATTTGGGGGGGTATTCAATGAAAATTTTTCAAAGACCCTGGGATTTGATCATGTTGCTCTTTGTGTGGGCGCAGGACCTCCTCATCTTTTATCTCTAAATCATGGTCTTGCTAAGGGCGTTCGTTATGCCTCAGATTTTTTGATGAATCTTCAACTGGGAGGGGCATTTGGAGAAAAATCACTGGCAAATTTAGTGATCCGTCTTCCCATCATTGTTTTGGGAGGTGGCCTTACGGCCGTGGATACGGCAACGGAGGCCCAGGCTTATTATTGTAGCCAAGTCGAAAAGTTCCTTGAACGATATGAAGCTCTTGTTGTCCATAAGGGACAAGAGTCCGTTCAGTCTCTATGGTCACAAGAGGACAAAGAGATTGGGCAAGAATTTTTGTATCATGGCAGATGTTTGCGTGAAGAGCGGAGGCTTGCTTTCAAAGACAAACGTGAGCCACAATTTACAGAGCTGATCCAAAAATGGGGAGGCGTTTTAATTGCGTATAGAAAATCTTTTCAAGAATCTCCTGCCTATAGACGTAATCCTGAAGAACTTAAATCTGCATTGGAAGAAGGGATTGGATTTCTCGAAAATGTAAGTCTTGTATCCATGGAAAAAGATGAAAATGGGTGGATTTCAGGAATTAAGCTGCAGAGAGATAATAAAGAAACGATAGAGATTGAAGCTAAATCTATTGTGGTTGCCTATGGTACAGGGACGAACTCACCCGAAAATGTATTAAAAGACGCCTCTAATGTTAGTTTTTTTGGAGAAGTGAACCCCTTATTTTCTGGCAGCGTTGTAAAAGCTATGGCTTCTGCCAAAGAAGGATGGCCTGTTCTTAGTCAAATTTTGAAAAAATCCTTGCCCCTCTGTCCCCTGCCTTATGAAGTGTTTTCAAAAAAAATGATGGATTTTTTTGAAGCGAAGGTGATAAAACTCTCTGAAATTGCTCCTAAAATTTTAGAGATTACCGTAAAATCAGTCTATGCGGCGCGTGCCTTCAGACCAGGACAGTTTTTCCGTTTTCAACAATTTGAAAGCAACGCACCTCAAACAGCCCGAACGCGTTTTGGTATGGAAGGGATTGCCTTAACAGGGGCTGAAGTGGATCCAGATTCCGGGATTTTGTCCCTTATTGTTCTGCAGATGGGCGCCTCTACGGATCTTTGTTCATCTTTAAAGGTGGGTGAACGTGTGGCATTGATGGGGCCCACGGGAATGCCTACAGAAATACCAATTTCTCAAACAGTTCTTTTAATTGGGGGAGGTCTTGGAAATGCTGTCCTATTTTCCGTTGGAAAAGCAATGCGGGAAAATGGATCACGTGTGCTCTATGTTGCAGGTTACAAAAAACTTCAAGATCGATTTAAGATAGATAAAATTGAAGATGCTGCAGATTGTATTCTTTGGTGTATTGAAGAAAATTTAACGGATAAGAACTTTTCAAAGCGTCCACAGGATTTTATTTATCAGGGTTCTGTCACCGAAGGTCTTCTTGCCTATGCCCAAGGAAAGTTAGGAGAAACTTCCATTTCCTTGAAAGATATTCAACATGTGCTGGCTATTGGATCTCAAAGCATGATGGAAGCCGTAGAAATTACACGTCAGCAGTCTTTAAAGCCATATCTTTCATCTTCTCACAAGGCTTATGCAAGTATTAATGCTCCCATGCAATGTATGATGAAAGGGATTTGTGCCCAATGTATTGTATCTCATAAAGATCCTGAAACAGGGCTAGAGACCATCGTATTTTCATGTTCAGCCCAAGATCAAAATTTAAATACAGTGGATTTTTCCTGTTTAAAGGATAGATTAAATCAAAATCATTTGGCTGAAAATCTTACACGTCAATGGATAGAATATGAAAAAGGAAGACTCTGAAGAACGATGGTGAGAGATCATGAGTGAAGAAATATACACATTAAAAAATGTCCCTCTTTGTGAAGCAATGTATGGTCCTGGATTAATATCGCTTGGTGGATACGAAGCTGTTGAAGAAATGTTTAAGGGGATCAATCTTAGGGGTAAAAAAATACTTGATATTGGGTCTGGCATTGGAGGGATGGCTCATTATTTAAGCAAAAAATATGGCGCTTTGGTCACTGGGTTGGATATACACCCTTGGATGGCGGAGTATTCCATGAGTAACGCGCCTGTTGAGGTTAAAAATATACTGAATTTTGTTGGATATAATGATGATGGGAGCATTCCCCTCTCTTCAAATGAATTCGATGTCATCTATAGCAAAGGTGTTCTGACAAATATTGCAGATAAAAAATCGCTTTTCAAGGAGCTCTATAGGCTTTTAAAACCGTCCGGCATTCTTTGTTTGATAGATTGGCTTGTGCCTGAAACATCCGGCCCTAAGCAAGAACGTCTTTTTCTGGGGGATATGTCTTTTAAGGAAACACAATCTTCCTATGATCAGATTCTGAGTGAGTGCGGATTCCATACCATTCAGTTTAAAAACGAAAGCGCTGTTTATTTAAGATATGTGGAAAATATAATTTCTCTTCTTAATTCTGATGAGCACAAACAGAAATTCTCCCATACGATTTCCTCTTCTTTGCGTGAAAAACTTATTCAATCGGAACTTCATCTCAAAGCTTCCATTGAGGCAGGTGAACAGCTTTCTTTCTTAATTAGGGCTTCTGCTTGACGCCTTCTCTCGACATGGTTTGGAATAAACCATGTCTGGACAATGAGGAGAATTTTTAAACGTTTTTTGAAAAAAAAGCCGCGGAATTTTTTAAATTCCGCGGCAGGTGGGAGGAGAGGGAGAATTCCTCCAAAGGAGAGGGCCTAAAGATTACTTATTAAGAAGCAAAAGAGAGTTTGATAATCTCTTCTTTCAAGAAAAGCTTTTCACGTTTTAAGTGATGAAGCGTCGAAATATC
>CANMHY010000083.1 GCA_947497675.1 Alphaproteobacteria bacterium | reverse complement strand
CCTGTCCTTATGGAAACCTTTGTTGAGACAGAACGTTTTGCGGGAACCTGTTATAAGGCTGCTAATTGGATTCACGTCGGCCGAACAAAAGGTCGCGGTAAACTCGGCCCTCAGGGCGTTCAAAGCGTCCCCTTTAAAGAGATTTTTTATACCCCTTAGCTTCGAATTTTAGATCTGTATTGAAAAGCTCAGCTTCTCAATAACGGGGTTGACCGAATATTTACATATTTAACTTATGAAACCTGATATTTTAGGCAATAGCCTCCTTCTTTCGTCAAGAGAAACTGAGGAGAGTTGGGATTTGGTTCAATTTTTTGACGCAATGTATAGATGTGGCTTTCAAGAGTGCGTGTTGAGATGTCCTCTCGGAATTTCCAGATATTCTCAAGCAATTCAGATCGTGTGGCCGCGCCACTGGGACGGGAAGACAAGAAGTCAATAAGAGCAGCTTCTTTTTCGGTGAGAGAGACCGTTTTGTTTTGAGAAAGATCGAGAAGGCTTCTTTGCAACTTTTTATAAAAAAAAGGTCCAATTTTTAAGAATTCAGGGAGGTTGAGATTGGATGAAAGTGTAAATTTTTGGACCAGTTCCAAGAAAATTTGAAGGAGAGAAGGAAGATAGATTGGTTTTTGAAGAAAAATAAGATGGGGAAACTCCTTATTATGAGAGGAAAGAGTGGTATCCATGTGGAGGCAAATCCCATAAAAATCTTTGTAGGACCCTAATTCTTGGACCGTTGGATCCTCTAGAAGAATAAAGGAAGAAGGGGAAACGGAAGACTCTCGTTTTACCTCGGAGAGGGTCAAAGGAGAGATGTTTTTATAAAGATAGGTTTGAAACCCTTGGCTTAAAGGGGCTGTTTTAAACAAACAAAAGACGTGCATTTTCATTTTCCTTACATTATAGTATCCAGTATAGTTAAGGATCTGTTTAAGACAAGGCCTTTTTAGGTGTGGTAGGGCTGCAACAACCTTTCCTTTATTTTTTTTTTATGATGCAAAGACGAAGAACAAGGATTGTCTTTTACAAGATAATGCCGTTTAACTAAAGGGAATAGGGTAAGAATCGTTTCAAAAAGGTTCTTACGTAATCGGATTCATGTTAATTATCCTTAATGGTTATTTTTTTGGAGGTAGATAAATGAAGAACAAGCTTCTGGGGACCTCAGCTCTCATTGCCGTACTTACGGCTGCAGCTGCTCACGTGAGCGCTGATGCAGGGCAAGCACCCACAATGTCAATGAGCGGAAACGCAAAATTCCAAGCGTATGGATTTAGCAACTCAAAAGGCGTTAGTGCCAACAACACAAATAATGCTGTTGCGCGTCCATCTTATGGATACGGCCAAGGCTATGCTTTCACACAAAATGGTGAATTAGATTTCGTCGTTGCGGGTGTTGCAGCCAATGGTCTTGAGTACAACTACACTCTTATCTTGACAGGTGACACAAGTGCGCAAAATGCGATTCAAGAGAATCGTATTGAGTTCAAGGGCAATTGGGGTACTTTCCAAGCGGGTGACAAGGTTGGTCCTGAAGATATCTTGATGACGGACGCTGCAAACGTTTTGGGCGCAACAGGTGGTTTTGACGGTGACTGGAATAAAGTCATTAACGAGACCAGCGGTGTCTTTACCGGTGACAGTATGATGGCGGATACAGGAACAGCAACAAAGGTTGTTTACTACACACCACGCTTCTCTGGATTTATGCTCGGTGCGGCCTTTACGCCTTCCAGTGCGCATAAAGGAAATGCTATCATTAACACCAACGGTGCGACGGGTGGTAACGGTTCTGTTGGTAGTGGATATAACAACCATGGTGTTTCTTCTGGTGCCTTGAACTTCTCCCATGAATTTACGAATGGATTTGGGATGAGCTTGACAGCAGCTGGAATTAACGCGAGCTCTTCAAAGTCGAATAGTGGTGCACTTGCTCAGAAAAGCCTAAGAACCATGAGTGCGTGGCAATTGGGTGGTTTGTTTAATTATCAAGGCTGGCAACTCGGACTTGGTTACCTCGATAACCAAAAGTCTGGTACCATGTCTAACTCTGGAACGACTGGATCTCCATTGTCAGGGTATAACGGTGGTAAGGCTTGGAGCGGTGCTTTGGGATACACGTTTGGGGATAACAAAGTGGCCTTTGGATATCAAGGTACAACCCAAAACAACGGTAAGAGTGGCAGCACACAATACAAAGGAAAAGCTGATATTTATTCTGTCACGGCAGATCATACATTGGCTCCTGGTTTGGGTGTTTATGCTGAGTATGATTATCTCAGAATGCGCATTCCAAATGCAGCTCTTGCACAACTTGCGAACAACCAAGTTATTAACAACGTTAATAGCTCGACAGGTAACCAGACATCTTCGAATAACGCGTCTGTCTTTATCCTTGGTACAAAAATCAGCTTCTAATTCGTTAGACGTTTTTTTAGAAAAAGGGGGAGAGAAATCTCTCCCTTTTTTCTATTCTTAAAGGACCTAAACAAATTATTTATGAAGAAAGTTCATTCTTCTCTTTTTTTAGATAAGTTCCCCCTTTATTTTTCTTTGAATTCTGTGTCATATAGAAGAAGCTTTTAGAAAAATGGTAAGACTTTAAATTGACCGGTATCACACGATATTTTAATTCGGAAAAGGACTGTTCCATGAGACGTAAATCTCTTTTTTGCCTTTCGCTCTCTCTTCTAGGCCTTGCTGTTGCAGGCTGCGATACTTCTTCTCAGAAAGAAGCCCCTCCATTAAGTGCTGAAGAAAACAGAAAAAAAGGATTTGGAAAGTTATTTGGAGACGATGCGCTCACTTTTGGAAAAAAAGCTAAAAGTGAACAGGGTGTTGCCATTGGCGTTAATAGCTTTTTATGGCGTGCAACGCTCGATGTTCTCTCTTTTTTGCCCCTCCTTCAAGCAGATCCTTTTGGAGGTGTTATTATTACTGATTGGTATACACCGCCTTCGGTCCCGAGCGAGAGGTTTAAGGTGGATGTTCTTATTTTAGATCCTCAACTTCGCTCCGATGCGTTGCGTATTAGTATTTTTCATCAAATTCATAAAGATGGAAATTGGAAAGAAATTCCTGTGGACGCGTCTGTTATTAATGACTTAGAAGAAGCCATTCTTTTAAAGGCACGACATTTAAGGATTTCCAGTCTTAATTCGTAAAAAATGTCTAAGGTTAAATTTTCATGAATGCGCCCCTTTATTCTTTTAAAGAAGTTGAATCAAAATGGCAGGATTTCTGGGCTCAGCATAAAAGCTATGAGGTAAAAGGGCCCAGCTCCTCTTGCTACTATGTTCTAGAGCAGTTTCCTTATCCCTCAGGGCGACTTCATATGGGGCATGTTCGGGTTTATACGCTCGGAGATACCATTGCGCGTTTCCAAAGAGGATTTGGAAAAACAGTTCTTCATCCCATGGGGTGGGATTCTTTTGGTCTTCCTGCTGAAAATGCTGCTATTCAACACGGCGTTTCTCCTCTCAAGTGGACCCTCGAAAACATAGAGTCCATGAAAAAACATTTTATGTCCTTAGGGCTCTCTTATGATTGGTCGCGTGAAATTATCACCTCAGATGTTTCTTATTATGAGCAAGAACAAAAGATTTTTTTGGATTTTTATAAAAGAGGGCTTGTTTACCGAAAAGAATCATGGGTCAATTGGGACCCACAAGAGCAAACGGTTCTTGCAAATGAACAAGTGATTAATGGACGTGGATGGCGTTCTGGTGTTTCTGTAGAAAGACGTCTCCTCTCACAATGGTTTTTAAAAATTACGCAGTTTTCAGATGCGCTTCTTAAAAATTTAAAAGATTTACCAGATTGGCCTGAAAATGTTCGAACCATGCAAGAAAAATGGATAGGTCGGTCCCAAGGAGCACGTATATTTTTTTCATTGACGGTCCCTATTGAGGGCATGAACAGAAATCTAGAGGTCTTTTCAACGCGTCCGGAAACTCTTTTTGGAGCAAGTTTTCTCTGCATTGCACCAAATCATCCGATTGCTCTTAAACTTGCAGAAAAAGATGAAGATCTTGCAACCTTTATTCAAGAGTGTTTATGCCAAGATACATCGGAAGCGACCCTTCAAAAAGCTGAAAAAAAAGGATTCAAAACATCACTTTTAGGAGAACATCCTTTTGATAAAAGTTGGACTCTTCCTATTTTCATCGCTAATTTTGTTGTAATGGATTATGGCACTGGCGCTGTATTCGGGTGTCCGGCCCATGATGATCGCGATTTAGATTTTGCGCGCCTTTATGATCTTCCTATTAGGCCTGTGATTGAAGATCCGAACGGAGGTGTCTTTTGCAAAGATCAAGATGATGAAGCGTATGTTGGTCCTGGAGTTCTTATCCACTCGGAATTTCTGAATGGGATGGATATTAAGGAAGCTCAACGCGTTGTTATTATGAGATTGGAAGAAATTAAAAAAGGATATGGAGAGATCACCTATCGCTTAAGGGATTGGGGCGTGTCGCGGCAGAGGTATTGGGGATGTCCTATCCCCATGATTCATTGTCCCGTATGCGGTGTGCTTCCCGTTCCTCAAGAAGCCTTACCAGTCGTTTTGCCAGAAAATGTCTCGTTTGATATTCCTGGAAATCCATTGGATCATGATGCATCTTGGAAAGAGGTAATGTGTCCTCAGTGTCACGGAAAAGCGGAACGTGAGACGGATACCTTGGATACTTTTTTTGAGTCCTCCTGGTATTTTCTGCGTTTTTGCTCTCCTCATGCTCCTATTCCTTTTAATCGAAATGATGTTCAAGCTTTTATGCCGATTGATATTTATGTGGGGGGGGTTGAGCATGCCGTTTTACATCTTCTCTATTCACGATTCTTTACCATGGCCTTAAAAGAATGTGGATACTTGGATTTTGAGGAGCCTTTTAAGAGTCTTTTAACGCAAGGCTTTGTTTGTCATGAAACGTATCAGGATGAGAGGGGTGCTTGGCTTTATCCTGAAGAGGTTAAAAAATCCAAAGATGGGACCTATGTAACGATGCATGATGATCTTCCCGTTCGTGTTGGAAGATCTGAAAAGATGAGCAAATCTCATAAGAATGTTGTTGACCCATCTGTTATTTTAAAAGAATACGGGGCGGATACGGCGCGTCTTTTTATGCTCTCAGATACACCTCCAGAGCGTAAT
>CANMHY010000082.1 GCA_947497675.1 Alphaproteobacteria bacterium | reverse complement strand
TCAGTCTATTTTTCTTTGGGGAGCACGAAAAGTTGGAAAAACCACTTTCTTAAAAGATAAATATCCCGATTCCTTTTTTTTTGATTTTCTAAATTCAAAAAATGTAATTCGTTATTCTAAAGAGCCCTATCTTTTGAGAGAGGAAATTTTAGCGCTACCTGAAACAGTAAAGTCTTATCCCATCATAATAGATGAGGTTCAAAAAGTCCCAGAGATTCTTGATGAAATTCACTGGCTTATTGAAAACGAGGGTTTATCTTTTATCTTGTGTGGATCAAGCACGCGCTCTTTAAGAAGAGCGGGTGTAAACCTTTTGGGGGGAAGGGCGTGGAGTGAATATTTTTATCCTCTTGTTTATCCAGAAATAGATAATTTTGATTTGATTAAAATTTTAAATAGAGGAGCAATTCCTGCTCACTACGCAAGTCCTCATTATCATAAACTTCTTGGGGGATATGTCGTGAACTATTTAACAGAAGAGATAAAAAACGAAGGACTTATTCGAAATCTTCCAGCCTTTTCAAGATTTTTAGAAAGTTTAGCTTTTACCACTTCAGGGCTTGTAAATTATGCAAATATTGGGCGAGATTGTGGGGTGAGCTCTAAAACCGTGAGAGAATATTTTTCTATTCTCCAAGATACACTTCTTGGATATCTTATTGATCCTTTCACCAAAAATCCAAAACGCAATATCATCACTTCTTTCCCAAAATTTTATCTCTTTGATGTGGGTATCTTAAATTATTTGTGTGATGAGAAAATAGAAAGTCTTCAGAATGCACGCGCTGGACAATATTTTGAGAACTATATGTTTCAAGAGCTCATGGCTTATAATAATATTAAAGAGAAAAATAAAAAAATTACTTTCTGGCGGACACGTAATGGAACGGAGGTAGATTTCATTATTGGCTCAGGGGAAGTTGCAATTGAGGTAAAAATATCGAATCGTATTCGGAAAAAAGACTTAAATAGTTTAGCTCTTTTCGGAGAAGACTTCTCCGAGTGTAAATTGTATGTTGTTTCAACGGAGCCCAATAAAAGAGTCACTAAGATAAATGACAAAGAGATAATGATTTATCCTTATGATATTTTTCTAAAAGATTTATGGAGTGGAAAAGTATTTTAAGAGTCTCTATGTGGAATGATTTGTAACACAAAACAGGATATGTACTAGCGATTTGTAATGCAAATCGGGAGTTAATTCTCGCTTCTAAGAAACCTTTGAGATGAAATCGGACATTATTTTTTTAGAGCCTGCCTTATCAAAATCAATCTCTAATCGATCATAATCAATTGATTGGATAAGGCCATATCCAAATTTTTCATGAAAGACACGCTCTCCTATTTTATAGCGGCTTTGCCTTTGAGAGGGGCGCGGTGGTGAAAGATCTTTTTTTTCTGAGAATTTAGAGTAAGTCGGAAAAATAGAGGGTTTTTCTTTAAAGTTCTGAGAAGAATGCATGCCCTGAAGTCCCTCATGCTCAATATCCTCTTTGGGGAGCTCTTGGATGAAACGGGAAGGATAAGAAGATTGCCATTGATTATAGATCTGGCGATTGGCAGCGTAGGTGATATAGACATTAGAGCGGGCGCGTGTGATTCCGACATAGGCAAGTCTACGCTCCTCTTCAAGGCCCTTTTTCCCTTTCTCATTGAGGGCACGGGCATGGGGGAAAACATTTTCTTCCCATCCGACGAGAAAGACTGTTTGAAACTCAAGTCCTTTAGCACTATGAAGTGTCATGAGGGTCACTTGATCGCTTTGATTTTGAGTCGCGTTGTCCATGATGAGAGAAATGTGTTCTAAAAATCCACTAAGGCTTGGAAATTCTTGGATCGCATTCACAAGTTCTTTAAGGTTCTCAAGACGCCCTGGAGCATCTGGAGACTTGTCTTGCACCCAAAAATCAGTATACCCCGATTCATCGAGAATGCGTTTGGTTAAAAGAGCAGGTTCTTCTTGGGGAGCAAGACTGCTCCAGTGAGAGATGTTTGAGAGGAGAGCCGTTAATCCACGTTGTGCTCCGCCTTTAATCATACTGGTTTGGAGCAAAAATCGCGCAGACTCCAACAGGCTCAGATTTTTCTCCCGGGCTGTTTCATGCAGGAGCTGGACAGTTGTTTCTCCAATGCCGCGTCGCGGCGTATTTAAAATGCGTTCAAAAGCAAGGCTGTCACGGGGTTGTACCACCACGCGTAGATAAGCAATGGCATCTCTGATTTCAAGGCGTTCGTAGAAACGGAGTCCTCCAATGACGCGGTAGGGAATCGCAATATTTAAGAGGCGCTCTTCAAAAGCACGGGTCTGAAACCCAGCTCTGACGAGAATAGCCATCTCAGAAAAGGCAGCGCCTTTTAGGTGAAGCCTCTCGATTTCGTCGCTCACAAAACGAGCTTCTTCACGGCCATCCCAAACCCCTTTAACTTTGATTTTGTGACCGCTCGTTTCTTCCGTCCAAAGTGTTTTTCCAAGGCGTCCTTCGTTATGAGAAATTAAATGGGAGGCTGCTTTAAGGATGTGGGGCGTTGACCTATAATTTTGCTCCAAGCGAATGATTTGAGCATTGGCAAAATCTTGCTCAAAGCGTAAAATATTTCCAACTTCGGCGCCGCGCCATCCATAAATGGATTGATCATCATCTCCAACACAGCAAATGGAGTGTGTTTTTTGAGCGAGGAGACGAAGCCATAAATATTGTGCAATATTTGTATCTTGGTATTCATCCACAAGAATAAATTTAAATTTGTTCTGATAGAGTTCTAAGATCTCTGGAAAAGATCGAAAAAGTGTTATGACATGAAGAATAAGGTCTCCAAAATCCACAGCATTCAAAATTTTGAGCCTTTGTTGGTAAAGGGTATAAATGTGAGCTACCTTTGGCAACGTTAAGAGCTCTTTCGGCGCATGTGAAACCTGTTCTGGGGTGAGGGCTTGATCTTTTAGACGGCTAATTACGTATTCATAAGAACGGGGAGGGTATTGTTTATCATCCAAATTTTCAAGTTTTAGAAGCTCTTTGATGCGGCGAAGCTGGTCATCTTTATCCAAAATTGTAAAAGAGGTCTCAAGTCCCAAGAGTTCGGCATGGTTTCTGAGAATCCGTGAACAGAGAGCATGGAAGGTTCCAAGCCACAATCCTTCAACTGAATGCCCCAAAAGATTCCTCACCCGTTCTTTCATTTCTTGAGCCGCTTTATTTGTGAAGGTGACGGCGAGGATTTCAGAGGGGTAGGCCCGCTCGGTTCTTAAAATGTGAACGATACGTGAGATAAGAACACGTGTCTTTCCGGTTCCAGCACCTGCGAGGACAAGAAGAGGACCATCAAGATTTAAGACAGCCTGTTGTTGAGGTGTATTTAAAGTTTGTAAAAAAGAAGGAGAGGATAAAATATCGGGTTCCATATATTTTCATCCTCTCTTTTCTCATGAGTGCAGAAAGGACAGGAGCCCTATAATGGTTCCTGACAACATCGTTGAAAGAGTTCCTGCAAAAACAGCTTTAAACCCTAGAGAAATAATGTCTTTTCTCCTCTCTGGAGCCATCATGCCAAGCCCTCCAATTTGAATTCCAATACTGGAAAAGTTTGCAAACCCGCACAAGGCATAAACCATAATCAACCGACTATGAGGTGTTAAGGTATCTTGAGGCATCTTAGAGAGCTCACTAAAGGCATAAATTTCATTGAGGATTGTTTTCGTTCCCAAGAGGCTTCCGGCAATTTTTGCGTCTTCCCACGGAATACCCATCAGCCAAGTGAAAGGGGCCATGATTGCCCCTAGGATGCGTTGAAGTGTGAGAGGTTCTCCATATATATCAGGAACAAAATGAGAGAGCCCTTTATTAAGCAGGGCAACAAGAGCAACGAAGACAATCAAGACAGCTACAATGTTGATAAAGAGTCTGATCCCGTCGGAAGCGCCGCGTGAAATGGCATCCATTGTACTTGTAAATTCATAGGGCATCACAAGGTTCCCGGAGGTAACTTCACCAACTTGAGGAATCATGATACGTGAGAGTGTAATGGCTGCAGGAACGCTAATGATGGAGGCTGTTAGAATATGAGAAAGAACATTGGGAACAGAGGATTCTAAAATGGCAGCATATAAAGCCATAATGGTTCCGGAAGTTGTGGCCATTCCAAGGGTCATAACAGTGAAAAGCTCACTTCTGGAGAGATCATTCAGGTAAGGTCTGATGAGAAGAGGTGCTTCTGTTTGTCCTAAGAAAACTTTTGCAGCACCACACACGCCCAAGGCGCCTCCAATCCCCATAATACGCTGAAGAAACCAAGAAAGCCCGCGCACAACAGCAGGAAGGATGCGCCAGTAAAAAAGAAGCATCGAGATGGCGCTTACAACGAAAATAAGAGGAAGCGCTTGAAAAGCCATACTGAATGTATTTCCACTTTCCTTAATAAGGAAAGGGGCTTCTCCGCCTCCAATGTATCCAAAAACAAAGCTTGTTCCTTGAAGGGTCGCATCTTTTAAGACAGCGACACCCCGTCCAAGGGTTAAGAAAAAATCTCGAATAAAACCGATTTCAGTAAGAGCGACTGCTAAAACGACTTGGGTGAAAAGCCCAATAAGAATTGCTTTGGGGCTAACTTTTTTTCGATCCTCGCTTAGGATCCAACATAAACATACAAAAAATAGAATACCAAAAAGCCCTTGGATATACATGTGCACCTCATGTTAAAATTGATATATTGAGACAAAAATCGACGTCGAATCGAAAAACAATTAGAGAGAAGTAGCTGCCGTTAAAAACCTTTTTTTGAAGAAAAATTGCTAAGAAAGATTGTACTTTTCTCCTTACTCAATTAAGTTAATAGACCATAAGCATCTTAAAAGAAAGATCCAAAAATGAAGACAAGAAATATATCGTGCCGATAATGGATAATTTTTATGGAGGTATCTTTGGATTTTTGTGCTTTTGTGGGGGAGGAGGGCTTATATGGTTCTATATGAATTTTAAAAACGCGAGATTAAAATATATTTTAAAAGAAACCGAATCTCATCTTGAGAGCGAAAAAATATCGGGCAGCCTTCTCAATGCCAAAATTTTAGAAGAAATTGAAAAAAGGACGATTTTTGAAACCCAATGCCAAAATTTCCAAGATAAAATTAAGATTTTGGAAGAGGCAGAACTCCGTTTAGCGACTTCTTTTAAGGGGCTTTCTGCGGATGCTCTCCGAGCAAATAATCAGTCTTTTTTAGATCTTGCAAATCATGTATTTGAAAA
>CANMHY010000081.1 GCA_947497675.1 Alphaproteobacteria bacterium | reverse complement strand
AAATATCATCCAAACGATTTAAAAATTCAGGACGAAAATGACTGCGGACGACAGTCATAACTTGGTCTCTGATTTCTTTAGGGGCTTCCCCTTCAAAATCAGCATGGCTTAAAAATTCACTTCCGAGATTAGACGTGAGAATAATCAAGGTATTTTTAAAGTCAACGGTGCGCCCTTGTCCGTCCGTAAGACGTCCATCATCAAGAACTTGAAGCAATATGTTAAAAACATCAGGATGGGCCTTTTCAATTTCATCGAAGAGAATAATTTGGTAGGGCCTGCGTCTTACGGCCTCTGTTAAAGTACCTCCTTCTTCATATCCAACATACCCAGGAGGAGCCCCTATAAGCCTCGAGACCGCATGTTTTTCCATAAATTCTGACATGTCAATTCTCAGAAGGGCATGTTCATCGTTAAAAAGAAAGGAGGCTAAAGCTTTTGCAAGCTCTGTTTTTCCAACACCCGTCGGTCCCAAAAATAAGAAAGATCCAATGGGGCGGTTGGCATCTTGAAGGCCAGATCGTGCGCGTCTCACAGCGTTTGAGATCGCAGAGACAGCTTCATCTTGTCCGAGGACTCTAGATCTCATCTGATCTTCCATGGCGAGGAGTTTTTCCCGCTCGCCTTCTAACATTTTATCAACTGGAATTCCGGTCCACCGTGAAACGATGGACGCGATATCTTCTTCAGTGACTTCTTCTTTAAGGGATTGAGATTGAGATTGATCGGCATGATCTTTAAGTTTTTGTTCGAGCTCTGGAATCAGGCCATAAGTGATTTCACCTGCCTTTGCAAGGTCACCTTTGCGGTGCGCAATGTCAAGTTCCAAGCGCGCTTGGTCCAATTGCTCTTTAATGCGATGAGATTCGTTGAGTTTATCTTTCTCTTCTTTCCAATGACTCGTCAGGCTCCCAGACTTTTCTTCGAGTTCAGCAAGCTCTTTAAGAAGTTTTTCAAGACGGTCTTGAGAAGCCTCATCTTTTTCTTTTTTAAGAGCTTCCCTTTCGATTTTAAGTTGGATAATGCGCCTGTCAAGCTCATCAATATCTTCAGGTTTAGAGTCCACTTCCATGCGAAGACGACTCGCTGCTTCGTCCACAAGGTCAATCGCCTTGTCAGGTAAGAAGCGATCTGTAATATATCTGTCTGACAAAACAGCGGCACTGACGATGGCCGCATCCGTAATACGAACACCATGATGAAGTTCATATTTTTCTTTAAGTCCACGCAGAATGGAAATTGTTTCTTCAATGCTCGGTTCAGAGACAAAAACAGGTTGGAATCGTCTGGCAAGAGCGGCATCTTTTTCGATATATTGACGATATTCATTAAGGGTGGTTGCGCCGACAGTATGGAGCTCACCGCGTGCAAGAGACGGTTTTAGCATATTCGCAGCATCCATGGCGCCTTCTGCTTTTCCGGCTCCCATTAGGGTATGCAACTCATCTATGAAAAGAATAACATTTCCATCAGATGCGGAAATTTCAGAAAGAACAGCCTTGAGGCGTTCCTCAAATTCTCCCCGGAATTTAGCGCCTGCAATGAGAGCCCCAAGATCTAATGAAAGAAGATCTTTATTCCGGAGACTTTCAGGAACGTCTCCATTGACAATACGGAGGGCAAGTCCCTCAACAATAGCTGTTTTTCCAACGCCGGGCTCTCCAATTAAGACAGGATTGTTTTTTGTACGCCTGGAGAGAACTTGAATGGTTCGTCTGATCTCTTCATCCCGTCCAATAACAGGATCGAGTTTTCCTTCGCGTGCTGCCGCTGTTAAATCGCGTGCATACTTTCGAAGAGCGTCGTAGGAGTCCTCAGAGGAGGCAGAGTCTGCGGTTCGACCTTTTCGAAGGTCTTGTATTGTCTGGTTGAGCGCCTGTGTTGTCACACCCCCTTTTTTTAAGATTTTTGAAGCTTCCGATTTATCATACATTAAAAGAGCTAAGAGCGCATATTCAAGTGTGACAAACGTATCTCCTGCTTTTTTTGAAAGATCTTCTGCATTTTCAAAAGCTTTATCAAGCTCAGGAGATAAAAAAACTTGTCCCGCACCACTTCCTTCAATTTGAGGCTGTTTTGCAAGAAAAGCTTCAATTTCTTGGAGAACAGATTCTGCGTTCCCTTTAGAAGATTGAATGAGACGCTTTGTAAAGCCATCTTCTTCTTCCAAAAGAACTTTCAGGAGATGTTCTGGAAGAAGACGTTGATGACCTTTTCGATGGGCAAGCGTTTGAGCTTTTTGGAGAGCTGCTTTGAGCTTTTCAGTATAGACCTCAAAATTCATGATCGTAATTCTCTGGTTTATTATTGAATGACAGTTATAGTGTCCTGTTGAGGTTCGGAAGGTTTTTCTGGTTGAGACTCCAGAGGAAGTGACTTCTGAACGGCAGCTTGGGGGGAAGATTGTTCCGAACGATTTTGACGGTCTCCGTACGATCGAGAGTTTCCTCCGAGATAAGGATGACGAGATCTCCGATTTTCAAAGCGATTTTCACGTCCTCCTGACCGTTCAGCCGGTCCGCGTGTGCTCTTCGGAGCTGAACTTTCAATGCGTTCTCCAGAAGAAGCAGAAGGCTGCGCAGAAATTTCCATTTCAGCGGCAAAAGCATTTTGCTGAAATGTATGAGATTTTGGTTGCCGATGGCTTTCATCGCGCCAAGCATTCCCCTCTGTCTCATTGTCTGGCGTCATGAGGCGAAAATAATGATCGGCAAACTGATAAAAGCTTTCCGCTGCAATACGGTCTCCACTTGAATTAGCATCCCGCGCGAGGGCCATATATTTTTCAAAAATCTGATGCGCTGTTCCACGAATCTTACCGTCGGGACCTTGACTATCAAACGTATTGTTGCCTGAAGAATGGGGTTTGCGAGAGCCATTATTGCTACTGCTACTGCTGCTGGTGCGTCTGCGAGTTTGGTTCAATTTCTAAATCCTCAAAGTGGCATATGCCATTGATCATTAAGTAAAATTTCTTAGATGGATAAGGACAAAATCATACGTAAAAAAATCTCAACGTATGGATAAAAGACACTTAAGAAAAATTACAGCCATTTTAAGTGTACAACACTGTTACACATTTATCCTGTTTTCTACTTTAGAAAACTTCTTAGATTCTCGCAAGAGTAAAAAAAGGGTTCCTCAGTCGGGAGAATGCTTTTTGAGAAGCATAAAATTCTAAGAGCTGAATTTAAAATGAAAGTTTTCGAGTTAATAAAAGACAAAACCCCCTTTCTAAAAAAGAAAGAGGGCTTTGAATTTAAATAAAACGAAAATTTTAAAAAAATCTATAAAAAGAGGTCTTCTTAGACTCTGATGGAATTCAAGCTTTTATGAAGGTTTTTCTGTTCTGGTTGCAACAATGAAATTCCCCTTTAATCTACAATTACTATATGAATCAGGATAGAGAGTGCCTGACATTTCCTCAAGAGCATCATATTTTCGACCTAAGAGTTCCAAACAGGAAGGAGAGAGCTCTAAGCTTGAATCATGTGCATAGCTAAAATCTTGGACAGAAAAAGGTGTTATTTTCTTTAGTTTTTCCAGGAGCCCAGCTGTTTTTTGATTCGTCGTGTCTTCTTGTGTTTGAAAATTAAGAGACTGTTGTATTGAAATAAAAAGTTTTCCATTTGGTCTTAACAGCTCAAAAAAATGAGTCCACGCTGTATCTTCTCTAATATGGTGGTAGGTCATCCAATCAAGAATGATGGTTGTAAATTTTTGAGGGTTTTCAACTGCGAATTTACTAAATTTAGAGGCTGAATACGTATCCTTATCATTTAGATCAACATGATGAAAGGTTGTCTCTCCAACTTGCCTACGATCCATACCCATAAAATCCAAGCAATGTGCTTTACCGAGAGAAACACTTTTAACATTGTCATCCCAAGGTCGGCATCCAACAATGAGTGTATCCGCAGACATCGCAAAAATATCAAAAGCCGCGAAGATCGTGCCTACGATAAACAAAAGAGATAGTTTTTGAAAAAATTGATGCATAATTATAAATATCCTTATAATGAACTGTTTCGTTAAATTCTTAAAATTTAAGATGTTAAAATTTAAAGAATAATAGAATTATCTTCTTCTTCTTATTATTAATAGATAGGTATGATTTTTGAAAAATCAAGGATGTTTAATAAAATAGAGACTTGCAAAATTTAATTGGGTTTTGAGCTTTTAAAAGACGGCATTGAAAAATAAGGTGTAAGAGTTTCTGCGAGTTCATAAAAATTATTAGAGAGGGTCTTATTTGTGCCGTTGAGCTTATCTTTCATATTATTACAAAACATTTGGATGGCGACTGTTAAACAAATGAACTCGTTTCTTTTTGGATAAAATTCAATAGCACAGGTGGCAGCTTTTTCTGCCAAATTAAAAGATTACTGATATAAGGTGGCTCTATCAAAATTCTCGGCAGCATTTAAATACATTAATTGTGAAAGCGCTCGGAGATTACTTTCTTGATCGCTATAACAATCACCACTCAGTTCGTAATATGCTGCAGCAACATTAAAGTTTCCGTTTTTTTCTGCGCAATCAGAAGCAAGGCTATAAATATGGGCAATCCCATCTATTAAAGGACTCTCTGAATTATAGTGAAAAACCTCTTCAGCAAAGCCCTGTGCGGTCTCGATAAATCCTTTTTTAATTTTTCCGCTCACATCAATGTCCCGATTTGTTCCATCTCTATAAGAGCGCAGAAGATTTAAAATCACGTTAAATTGATTAAAAGCATCCGTATAGCTTCTGCTTTCGTAGACTGTGAATGATGTTTCAAGAAAAGGTAATACTTTTAGAGGTTTAGGATGTCCAGTGTCTGTAATATCTTCATCACAGGTTTCATTCATTGAATAAGAAGAGAAAACAAAAACAAGAGGGGCAAACAAGAAGTAAGAAACTGAAATAAAATAAATTTTTAATTTGCTCTGCATTTTATAATACCATGTGGTTTGAGTTTTGGCAGGAAATTTTCTTTACTGGGATGGCTAAATTTGAGTCTTTTAAACGCCATTTCATAATAACTATTGGTAACAAAAACATTTGGTTATAATCGATCTGTTAACCCTAATGGATCCTATTGGCAGAATTTTCTGAAATAGTCAGCCTTTTCTTTCTTTAATTTTTAGCCCATCCTAAATTGACTTGGTTTAAAATTTTGATATGATGGCGAAGATAAAAAAAGAGATTCTTTCTTTCTCAGGAAAATACTGCTGTGATAGAAGCATTATGATTTTATAAATTATGT
>CANMHY010000080.1 GCA_947497675.1 Alphaproteobacteria bacterium | reverse complement strand
ATATTGACATGTTAGCTTTTAAGAAAGATGGTCTTCTTACAACCGAATTCGATAATTTATTTGCATCTTTATTTGAGAACTATGAAATATGCATCAATCTCATACGCCTTATTGCCCAGCACAAATATGGGATGGGACAGGAAGACCTCTTAAAAAAAATTTGGGGGCACACGAAAGGCGAACTCGGAATAAAAAAACTACAAGAGCTAGAATCAGCTGGGTTTATAAAACGTTTTAAGCCCTATCTGAACAAGAAAAAAGGTATTTATTATAAAATTATAGATGAATACACTTTGTTCTATCTGGATTGGATCGAACCTATAAGAGAAGGATTGGTTCATAGTGGACTTTCTCAAGGATATTGGGAGCGCCAACAAAATTCTCCCAAATGGCATTCTTGGGCAGGATGCTCTTTCGAAGCCATCTGTTATAAACATATCAATAAAATTCAAAAAACTTTAAATCTAGATGTGACAGCTTCTGCGTCAACATGGAAATATAATCCAAGGAAAAAAGATGAAAATGGCGCGCAAATTGATTTATTGTTTGATCGCATGGATGATTCCATTACGCTTTGTGAAATCAAATTCACTCAAAAACCTTTTACCATAGATAAAGCTTATGCACGCGATCTCGAAAATAAGATTCGTGTTTTCAAAACTGTGACAAGAACACAAAAACAAATATTTCTAGCCATGATTGCTTCTTCAGGATTGAAAAAATCCCAGTATTCTGAATCTTTAGTTTCTGGAGTTGTTACACTCGATAATTTCTTTTAAAAATAATCATTCATCGTCATTAAGATCTCATTTTTCACTTACAAGAACTTCTCTAAGCTCTCATATCATCTCTTCGTTCTTGCTGTTGAGAGTGCCACCTGACAACCGTCGACCTGATCTCTTGTCATTAAAAAGTCCAACTACTTGTTCAGGGGTATAACGACCTAAAATTTAAGAATAAATTTATCGGGTGGGAATGAAGAAACATTGAAAATTTCTTTGATTTTGTCCTGTATTTCTTTTTTCCCATAAACATAAAATTCAAGTTCAAAAGTGATTGTTGGATATTTCTCAAAAAAGAGAGGGAGAAACAATACTATTTCTTTCAATTTTTCTGCGTCAGGACAGCGACCTTCATCTTCTGTTTTCACATTACAATAAAATGTTTCTAAAGAAGGGGGAAGATTTTCGAGGGTAGATTTTAATAAATTTAAGGGAAATGAGTTTAAACGAAGCATGGACAAATTTTTGAGATGCGCCAGAGCAGAAAGAAATGAATGTAATAAGCTTGCCCTTTTTTCATCTTGAAAGAGACATAGACTAAGGGTTTCAAGCTCCTTGCATTTTGGAAGTTGGGTCTCAAGAAACATCTGTACAGTTTCTAGATTAGGGCAAACATTTAAGCTTAAAAAATCTACTCGAGGAATTGCGAGATTAAGCCAGGCATCCTTTCCCTGTTCGAGAGCAAAAAAGGACAGCTGATTATTGATTGTGTCGGCTGGATGTGGCAGAGGATGAAATGGATCGTGAAAATGCACGCCTATTAAATCGGGACTTCTTTTGAAAAAATCAAGCATATCTTCATCCCTTAAAGGAGAGTCTTTCGTTAAAAAAGGCATTAAAACTCTCAAAAGGGCTGCGCTTGCACGCCGATCTTGGAGATCAGCAATTGAACCCATGAGTCCTCTGGAAAAGGGAATTAACAAAGGCTGTTGGGTATAGGCTGCTTCAACAACGGCACACTTCATTTCAACCGAGTCTAAATCAAGACTATGAGTAAGTGTTATTTGATCTTCTCCTGAAAGGGTTGAACATATTTTTTTGTAGGTTTCAGGGGTTAAAAAAGACCCCAAAATCTCTGGAGGCAGTGTCTTTTGAAGGGCTTCAATATCAATTTTCTGCCTCCAATCTTCTTCCACTCTTACAATTTGTTTGATATAGCCATGGATAGGTTCCATTGTAAAAACAAAGGCATCTTTTCCATTTATAAGAAACGTCAGCGTTCCAAAATAATCATTCTTTAGAGAATTATAAGATAAATTTTCTCTTTCACAGGTGAGTTTAAAGTTCTCACGGGAGAGAAACGTACAGAGCTTATCGAGCTCTTCTAAAACTCTCTCTTTATTCTCTTCAAAGAGGAGAAATTCTGAAGAAGGCTCACCAAAAAAAGAATGAGAAAATTTTAAAAAATTTATAAATCCAGGAGCAAGTTCATAATCTTTGATACCCCCTTTTCCGTGAGTCGATTTTAAATAACGGACGTTCGGAAGACCAGAACAGAAAGAGGCCATTCGATCGCGTCTCTCTTGCGAAAATCGCAATTCGGGATTTTCATTAAGCCAAGTATAATAGGCATGAATAAAATGCCCTTCTTTTAAAAAAAGAGCTTTGAATACATGTCCAGGAGATACAGTGGCTTGAAGTTCAGAAACGGATTCATCGGCAACGTTTAGAACTGTCTCTTCTTGAGAAGGTTGTTTTTGCGACCCAGGATTTGCAAGTTCCGATTTCTTCATTCGACAAACACTGTCTAAAAAATTTGAGAAAAGGTTTTCAATACAATCGGGAAAAGATTTCCTCATATAAAAAGCTGTTTGATATTGAAGTAAAAGGGGAAGCGGATTTTCAAAAAGATCATATCCAAAGTGCAAAAGAAAAGCTTGCTTGGGATTTGAAAGAGCTTCTTTTAAAGCATCCGGATTATTTCGGACTTTCCAGTATTTTTGTTCTGAAAACACCGTTGTGGGAAACGTTGGAGATAAGACTTCAGGGGCAACTTCTAAATAACCTGAAAAGAAATTCACGATATCATTTGGCGTTTTGGCTTTCTGCCAAAAAAAGAAAAAAACAGCACGCTCTACGAGAGATTCAGATGTACCCTCTTTCTTCTGACGTTGCTCTTCAAGGGCAGTAACGAGAACTTCAACAAAACGAAGCGTTTTAAATTCTTTTTCCTTATTTTTAAAATAGGAAAGTTGTTGAGATAAATCTGATTTAGAGTCAGAAGAATCTAAATCAGCCGCAGCCTTATAAGATTCAAGTTCTCCCTCTTTTAAAAGGCCTGATCCAAAAAAATCATGTTCAGAACAGGTCTTGGACAAAATATAATGTAAGTAGTTTGTTAAAATCAAAGGATCTTGAGGAGAAATCTTAGCTTTTTTTATTTCTTCTTCCTCTACTGACCCTATCCAACTCTCCACGCGTTGAAGAAGGTTAATTTTAAGATCATAGAGATAGAATTCTGGAAGTTCTTTAAGAAGACGGTCGTATTTATCAATTTGAGAAGGGCTCTCGGATTTTAGGAGCAGGTCATAAAGGGTTAATTTAAAAGTTGTTTCATCTGGAGATCCTCTAAGCTTATCTTCGATGCGTTTTAAAAGTTGTCCTATCCTAAATGGATCTAGTTTTCCAACGGTCTCTCCCGTTTGATTGGCAATTAAAATGGCGCCATCGGGAGACGGGAAAAGATATTGTAAAAGAGCTTCCAACGCATTTTCTGGAAAACAATAGGGTTTTGTTAATGAGATACTTTGAGAATGAGGGGGAAAAGCAGGATCAAAAGAAGTGGTTAAAGGACTAAAGAACCGATTATTTTCAATGATTTTGGAGCTATAAAGCAACTGTTTATTAAAGGACCTTCCTTGGGAGATACAAATTTCCGCACACCATCTCTCTAAGTCCTCCAGAAGCTCCATACTTTGCGAGACATAAGGAAAACCGGAAATCAGGAAAAAAAATAAGAAAAATAAATAAATAAACCGCTTCATTAAAAAATATTCCAAATTCATTAAAAATGAGTTTTAAAACAAAAACCTCGCCTACAAAGGATAAATAGGGACTCTTTTGTTAAAATTCAAGGATTTTAAAATTTTCTTCCAGAAATTCCTGAGAAAGAGAAAAATCAATCTTCTTTTTTTAACTCTTTTCTTGCATGTACTTTTGCAATTTTAAAAAAGCAGCTGTTTCAATTTGACGAACGCGTTCTTTAGATATCTTTAAATGCTCTGAAACTGTCTCCAGAGTCTGAGGAGGATCGTCGAGACGCCGGGCTTGCATAACGTAAGCTTCACGTTCTGATAAATTTGATAAGGCTTGCGTCAGCAAACTTTTTCGTTTTTCAAACTCATCTTCGTGAATGAGAAGTTCTTCAACTGTGGGGGCATCATCGGTCAACCAATCTTGCCACTCTCCGCCCCCCTCTTCGCCATGTTGACTCACAGGATTATTTAAGGAAAAGTCAGCACTCTTAATCCGTTGCTCCATTTCTGTAATGTCTTTGGCAGAAATATTGAGCTCCTGGCCCATTTTTTTAATTTGTTCATCCGTCAGGTCCCCACTTTGTCCTTCATGGGATTGGATTTCATTTTTGAGGCGTTTTAAACTAAAAAAAAGTCGCTTTTGAGCCGTCGTCGTTCCAATTTTAACCAAAGACCAGGACTTAAGAATATATTCCTGTATCATCGCTTTGATCCACCAGAGTGCATAGGTTGAGAGCCTAAATCCTTTCTCTGGATCAAATTTTTTAACGGCATGCATGAGCCCGATATTGCCCTCTGCTATGAGATCTCCCATGGGAAGTCCATACCCTTTGTATCCAGCAGCAATTTTAGCAACAAGTCTCAAATGACTTGTCACCAAACGGTGGGCTGCTTCTCGATCATTTTCGTCAAGCCACCGCTTTGCAAGCATGTATTCATCATTCGGCTCCAACATGGGGAATTTTTTAATGTCCCTCAAGTAGGCCATAAGAGATCCTTGGTCTGGAGAGAGAGACCCGTGAGCTAATGGAATTGCCTGATCAACCATCGAAAATCCTTAAAGCATTTTTATTGATTATAGAGCTCTAGTGTAAGTAAACTTTTGAAGATCGTCCATAGGAAATCTCTCATATCCAACGGTTTTAAGAAATGATCTTTTTAAAGTAAATCTATAATTTTTTTTGCAAGAAAGCCTTAAAGGAGATTAAATTCCTTCAAAGAGGCCGCTTTTTTATCAAAAGTCACGGTTGTTTCACAAACGTATTGTAATTGATTAATTTTTCCGATTAAGATATCTGAAAAATCTTGGGTGTTTTTTTTACATTCTTTTAAGGATTCTCTTAAAATACTTTGATTTTCAAAAGAAAACTCTTCCGTTACAAGAATGTAATTCAATGTTTTTTCTATTTCTAAGGCAGAAAATTTATATCCGCTCTGAAGAACCCAAACAAGTTCACATAAAACAATATTATTTATAAAAAGGGAATTTTTTTTATGAACATAT
>CANMHY010000079.1 GCA_947497675.1 Alphaproteobacteria bacterium | reverse complement strand
TGTCGTCGTGATCACGAGGTCTTGAACATTTAAATCTCCAATATATTTTGGGAGTTCTCTCATAATCCAATCACAAAAGTAACGGACACCCTCAATTTTGATGTCCATCACTTGAGGCGAAAACATTTGGACAAGGGCTTCGGTTTTTTCCCAAGGGGTAATCATCTCCTCTTGAACCATTGACTCAAGGACAACCGTAGCGCGTTGATGGGAACGCTCTTTATTGTGAATCGGAGCATAAAATGAAGGCGCTTTCAAAAGACCCGCAATAAGAGCTGCTTCATAAAGAGAGAGATGCCCTGGAGACTTATGAAAATATTTATGGGACGCTGCCCCCACCCCATAAAGTCCAGATCCAAGGTAAACACGATTTAAATAAATATGAAGGATTTGTTTCTTTGTAAAGGTATGCTCAAGCCACAAAGCCAACATAACTTCTTGAATTTTTCGTTTTAAAGATCTTTGAGGGGTCAAAAAAAGATTTTTTGCCAATTGTTGTGTCAGCGTACTGCCCCCTTGGACAAATGCTTTTTGACGCATATTGATCCAAAATGCACGTGCAATTCCAATAAGATCAATGCCTTTATGATCATAAAATCGCCTGTCTTCAATGGCAACAACAGCTTTTATTAAAAAGGGAGAGATCTCATTCAAGGTATAGTCTTTTTCCTGGGAGTCTCCGTACGTACACAAAGTCTCGCCCTGAAATGATTTAAACGTAACGCTGGGACGCCGCGTTCCGGGTTTAAGACTGTCTAGATTGGGAAGATCATAGGCAAAATATCCTAAAATAAACCCACCCAAAATGATACCCCACACCAAACAAAGAGAGGCCCATTTTAAAATTTTCCCCACAAACGTGTGGTGATTTTTTTTCAAAGGTCTTTTTTTTATTTTTTTTCTTCTGGAAAGAAGTTTTGTGTCAGCATATAAGGCCCCTCTCTTATGCTCTTTTTCAGCTCTTTTTAAGAGAGAGGGCTCTTTGCGCGAAGAGGGTGGCTTTTTAGAGGAAGACATTTATAAAGACTTCCCTCTATTTTTAAATATCCAAGTTCACAGCATTCAAAGCATTTTCTTGAATGAAATTACGTCGGGGCTCCACAAGATCGCCCATGAGTGTCGTAAAAACCTCATCCGCACCTTCTGCATGCGTTACTTTTACTTTTAAGAGAGAACGGGTATTGGGATCGAGCGTTGTTTCCCAAAGTTGCTCTGGATTCATTTCTCCCAAGCCTTTATACCGCTGAATGCTAATTCCTTTGCGACCAAATTCCATCACACGATCCAAAAGCTCAAGAGGCCCCCGAATCTCAATTGTTTTTTCCTTTGCAATCAATTTTGGCGTATTTCCATACATTTCTTTCAATTCTGGAGAATGGGTTGCAAGTTGTTGCGCTTCCCCACTTAAAAACAAAGGTCTTTCAATAAAAAATGACTCTCCAACACCACGTTCTTTTCGAACAATTTCAAAAAACCCTCCCGTTTCATCCCCATTTAAGATCCACTCTACGGGCACTTCAAGTTTACTCAATCTCTCGCATAAAGAAACAAGACCTGCCTTAAATGCGGCAGGATCTTCGGCTGTTTTCCCAAAAAGCCCCTGAATGGCTGCTTGCTCACTGATAAAGCGAGAACCAATTTTTTGACCCAAATGCTCAATCATCCGACGCAAGCTCAGTGTTTTATCAATGACAGCCCTCAAATCTTGTCCGATCATTTGCGCGCCTTTAGCCGTCACGAGACAAAGGTTTTCAGATCCCTGATCTATAAGATAAGTTTCAAGCATGCGATCATTTTTAAGATAAACCTCAGAAGATCCACGCTTAATTTTATAAAGAGGGGGCTGTGCGATATAAAGATAGCCCCTTTCAATCAACTCAGGCATTTGACGAAAGAAAAAGGTCAAGAGTAATGTTCGAATATGGCTTCCATCAACATCCGCGTCTGTCATAATAATGACTTTATGGTACCTTGACTTATCGACGTTAAAGTCATCTTTTCCAATCCCTGTGCCCAGAGCTGTAATCAAAGTTCCAATTTCAAGCGACCCCAACATTTTATCAAACCGCGCCCGCTCAACATTCAAAATTTTTCCACGTAGTGGCAGAATTGCTTGGTTTTTACGATTACGTGCTTGTTTAGCAGATCCGCCAGCGCCCTCTCCTTCGACCAAGAATAATTCACTTAGTGCAGGGTCTTTTTCTTGACAATCTGCAAGCTTCCCCGGCAAAGAAGCTGTATCAAGGGCGCCTTTTCGACGTGTTAATTCACGCGCTTTTCGGGCCGCTTCTCGCGCAAGTGCTGCTTCCATAACTTTTGCAACAACCTTACGCGCCTCTTGAGGGTGCTCTTCAAACCATTGGTCAAGCTTATCACTGACACTGGATTCAACAACAGGACGCACCTCTGAAGACACGAGTTTGTCTTTTGTTTGAGATGAGAATTTAGGATCTGGCACTTTTACAGAAAGAACACACGTCAGTCCCTCGCGCGCATCTTCACCACTAAAGGTTATTTTATCTTTCTTAGGGCCTCCCATATTTGCAACATAACTTCCAAGGGTTCGTGTCAAGGCGCCCCTAAATCCTGCCAAATGAGTCCCCCCATCCCGCTGTGGAATGTTATTTGTAAAGCACAACATGGTTTCATGATAACTATCCGTCCACTCCAACGCAGCTTCAATGATAATACCATCTTTTTCATCGGTAATAAAAATAGGGCCATCTTGAAGCGGCGTTTTGAGACGATTTAAGTACTGAACAAAGGCAACGACCCCGCCTTCATAATGAAGCTCAACAACTTTTTCTTCCACGCCACGTTTATCTGTTAACGTTAAGGAAACCCCTGAGTTCAAGAAAGCAAGCTCCCGAAGACGATGTTCGAGCGTTGCAAAATCAAATTCTGTTTTTGTAAAGGTTTCTTTGGACGGTAAAAAAGTTATTTCTGTCCCCTTTTTTTGAGTATCTTCCCCAATAACAGCGAGAGAGGACTCTGGAACACCATGAAGAAATCTCATAAAGTGGACTTTGCCATTTTTATAAACTGTCAGCTCCAAGATTTCAGAAAGGGCATTTACCACAGAAACACCCACACCGTGCAATCCACCTGAAACTTTGTAAGAATTTTGATCAAATTTTCCACCTGCATGGAGCTGAGTCATAATCACTTCAGCAGCAGAGATACCTTCTTCTTCATGGATATCAACGGGAATGCCACGACCATTATCTGTCACGGTTACGGATCCATTGGGGTTTAAGGTGACCGTTACGGTATCGCAATGCCCCGCCAAAGCTTCGTCAATGGCGTTATCCACCACTTCATACACCATATGATGTAATCCAGAGCCGTCATCAGTGTCGCCAATATACATCCCCGGACGCTTCCGAACAGCATCAAGGCCTCTTAGAACTTTAATGGAATGGGCACCATACTCCTCTGGAGCATCAGGAGTTTGAGGATTTTCGTTGTTCGTTACTGTGTCCAGTTCTTCCATTATAACGCCTTCTTTTAGAGTCAAAAAAATAAAAGTGATTCCGCGACAAAATCTTTAGAAAAAAGAATTTTTTTCCATTTAAAGATATAGACAAATTTATCAAAAAGCGCAAGCAAAGAGCGTGCGCCCGGGCTAAATAAAAAGGAGAGAAAAATTCTCTCCTTTCCTATAAAGTTTAATAAGGGGCGGACATTAAATCTGAAGACACTTTTCAAAAAGAAAAAATCCCCTCTCAAATTATAGAAACTGAAGGAGAGAACACACTTGTTATGACTTGTTATGAATTGTCCCTCCCTTTTAAAAAGGAGATAACTACAAGTTATTTTTAATAAAAAACAAAACATGTCTAGAAATCAACACTTGTCGTTTTTTAGCCTGAATTATAATTTAAAAAGAGGCTAAAAATTGACATTAGTCATTTTAATTCTCTTAGATAATTGAAGGTAAAAAAACCTCAAGTATTGTCGTGATTAAAGGACGACGACGCATAAAAAAAGCCGCTTAGGAAATACTTTGCAAAGCGGCCTTTTATTTTCTCGAAAAAACTTAGAGATTCGGCATTTCCGTAATGACAGGCTTAAAGGCAGTCCACCACTTCTTTTCAAAAATCTGGAAAAGTGCACTGCGCGCTGCCTCATAGTCCATGCCTAACTTTTGACCAAAATGCCCTGGAAGAGAAAAGCTTAAAGAATAAGCTGGATCGTACAAATCGCCTAATATAGGAAGTTCCTTGAAACTACTCGTTTCATTCACTCTAACGGTTCCCAAAGGCTCGCCTTCCTCAGTCTGAACAAGCCACATCAAACCATCCCACTTCGTACGTTGAGAGGTTACCTTACCATTAACAGTGGTAAGCCCAGAATGAAATTGAGCTGAAAGATTGCTCACAGGTATGAGAAATGATCCGTCTGGACTGCTATCTGGCATTTCCAGAATAAGCATGAGTTCCTTTACAAAAAAATCATTCCTGACGTGAAGTACTCTTGCAAAATTTTCGGCAGCCTCAGAGGGATTCTCTCCAAAAAAATGACCAAACTGTTCGAATTGCTCTCCACCGATAAGAGGCGTAAGCCCTATTTTGTTTCCAGGACTTAACTCATGCAGCCCCTCCAAGCGTCCAAAAATACGATTAAAATGCGTCATTTTATCTCTATACATTTGAGGGGTAATGTTATGCTCCTTAGGCTTAAAACTTATTTCAATATCTCTCCCTCCTTGAGCCCCAGCAGATGGTTTTTTCGTATAAGTAAAGACTGCCGTCGAAAGAAAAACATTACCTTTTTCTTCACGAATACGCGGAGCGGAAAATTTACTTCCTTTTAATTCTCCCATTTTTTTTCAAAGAAATTTTCGAGATCACCTCTATCTCTATCCGAAAAATCGACACTCGGAAAAATACCAAATTTAGACAGAACCTGGAGAGGAACTGTTATGGATGATGCCCCTTCATAGATGCTTTTAGTAACAGCTTGAACAAATCCAACGCGAACCCCATCACTCATAATCCACCACGTAAGTCCAGAGAGATGATCTTCTTCAGATTTAAACCCGCCCAAAGGATTTTCCGCTGAAAACCCCTTAAAAGAAGCTAAAGAAACGCGGTGAGCCATCTCATCCTGAGCAACAACGGCGCCTGCGTTGAGCGCGTGACGACTGTCAACAACTTGACAAAACGTTGAAAGACCGTCTCTCAGAAACCGCGTTCTATCATGGAGAGCTCGAAGAAAGCCAGTGGGAAGGAAACGTTTATCCTGAAGAGAGAGAGACCACA
>CANMHY010000078.1 GCA_947497675.1 Alphaproteobacteria bacterium | reverse complement strand
GATACAGAATCAACAGGCCTTGACCCTGATAAAGGGCACCGACTCATTGAAATCGGTTGTGTGGAATTTTTGAATCGTGTTCCCACTGGAAAGGTTTTTCATACCTATCTTAATCCTGAAAGAGATGTTCCGGAAGAGGCCTATCGCATTCATAAACTCTCGACAGAATTTCTAAAAGATAAGCCCCTCTTTTCTGAAGTACATCAGGATTTCTTGCTTTTCTTGGGAGAAGATTCTCTTGTCATTCATAATGCAAGTTTTGATCTAAAGTTTATCAATGCAGAGCTTAAACGCGTCAATCTCCCTTTCATTCCTCTTTCGCGTGCAACGGATACCGTTCTTTTGGCGCGTCGAAAGTTTCCAGGATCCCCTGCGAATCTTGATGCGCTTTGCTCACGGTTTAAAATTAACATTTCACAAAGATCGGCCCAGGGACATGGTGCTCTCCTGGATGCTCAGCTTCTTGCCAAGGTTTATATTGAACTTCTGGGAGGCAATCAGATAGAGCTGTCCATTGGGAGAGAGAAGGAGACGGAAAAAGAGGGCAGCGTCTTAAAAAATGAACGGATGTCTGTTATCCCGCCACGTCCTCACGCACCAACACCTGAGGAAATTGAAGCCCATAGGGTTTTATGTAAAGGACTCAAAAATCCCCTCTGGAATTTGTTTAAATCTTAAAGTTGATTTTTTCTGAAAAGGATTTTGAATGATTTCTGAAAAGAACCTTAAGCTCTGTTTGGATAAAATTCCATTTCCATTTGATCAAAAGGGAATGGGGCTTTTGCAATCAGGATGCATTGAATCTTTAAAAATAGAAGATTCTAAAATTATTTGCATCCTTTTAGTCCCAGTTTTAAAAGAAAAAGACCAAAAAAAAATAGAAATATTTATTGAGGACGTTAGAAATTGTCTTAAAATTCAAGCGCCAACTCATGAGATTTTTGTGATTACGACGAATGAACGCTCTTCTCCAAGATCTCCGACATCACCTCCCAAACCATGGGGTGTCAGAAATATTCGGCATATTATTGCGGTGGCCTCTGGAAAAGGAGGCGTCGGAAAATCAACAATTTCCCTAAATCTTGCGGTGGGATTAAAAAATTTAGGGCTTAAGGTGGGCATATTAGATGCAGATGTCTACGGTCCCTCTCTCCCACATCTTTTTAATGTTCATGAAAAACCTCTGATGTTTGAAGGTAAAAAATTTAAACCGATCTTGAAAGAAGGATTGGCATTGATGTCCATGGGCTTTTTAATGGATACAGAAGCGCCGCTTATTTGGCGCGGTCCGATGGTTCAAGGTGTTATTACCCAACTTTTAACGGATGTTGACTGGGGGGATTTGGATGTTTTGGTGGTGGATTTACCGCCAGGAACGGGCGATGTTCAACTGACGCTTGCTCAAAAAGTCCCGCTTTCAGGGGCTGTCATTGTTTCAACACCTCAGGACATTGCTTTAATCGATGCCCGTAAAGCCATTGGAATGTTTGAAAAACTTGATGTGCCTCTTTTGGGGGTGGTCGAGAATATGAGTTTATTTATCTGCCCAAATTGTCGTCATGAAACGCCTATATTTTCTCATGGAGGGGCCCGAAAAGAGGCCGAAATAAGAGGTCTTCCTTTTTTGGGTGAAATTGAATTGAGTTTGAAACTGAGAGAGGCCTCTGATCGGGGACTTCCGTTGACTCAAGAAGAGGAGGTCGCAACTTCTTTTTTAAAAATTGCTCAAAAGGTAAAGGATCAATTGGAGGCATTCAAGCTGTAAAAGAAATTGAGAGAGGAAGAGATTTAAAAATGAAGAGTAGGATGAGAGAACATCCCTCTCAGTCTCAGTCAAATCCCCAACTTAAATCAAAATTCATGCATTTGTTTTAAAGAAGAGTTGAAAAGAATACATCAAATTTTAGGGTGTAAAAAAGTGAAAAATTCATGGTATACTGTGTTCCTATATTAAGGATTAAACGATGACAGAACTCCAAAATAAGACCTACACCATCAATATTGGTATAGATGATTTTAAAAGAATGGCAACAAGCCATACCCTGTTTGTGGATAAAACGTCTTTTATTTCCACGCTTCTTGGAAGCGGATATCATGTGACCCTAATCAGGCGTCCACGCAGGTGGGGCAAAACTCTCAAGATGACGATGCTTCAGTATTTTCAAAAAATAATAACTTGTTGAGGAGAGCACCCCCTAAATTTCAATATCTTTTATTTTTGAGTATATACGATTATGTTTTCGGGTTTTCAAGGAGGCACTTATTTTTTTTAAAAGAAATTGAATTTTTCTGGCTCAAATCTTCTGTGAAGCTGGTAAATAAATTACACAGATCCTCAATTTTTAACTAAAAGTCAAAAATAAGAAGACAGGCTGTTCTGACTTATGTAATTATAAGAAGAAAATGTGATTTATAAAAAATGAAGAGGAGTTATACCCAAATGGGTGCCTGGACTTTAGAGGATATTTCTTGGGAAAAGTTTACCCCAGAGCTTGTAACCCCGGATGTTCTGAAAGTTGTTAAAGCAGCTTCTTTAGTTGAATACAATGCAACTGACTATGAAAAATATTTAAAAAACATCTTTAAAGAGGACCCTTTGGTTCAAGAGGCTGTAAAGACATGGACAATTGAAGAAATTCAGCATGGCCAAGCGCTTGCTAAATGGGCAAGCTTAGCAGATTCAAGCTTTGATTTTGAGGGCGCTCTTAAGATATTTCGAAAAGGATTTCAAGTAGCGCTCACAGCAGATACGTCCACGAGAGGGTCTTTGAGTGGGGAGCTCGTGGCACGATGTGTTATTGAAACGGCGACCAGTTCTTTTTATACAGCTTTGAAGGATATGGCAGACGAGCCTGTGTTAAAGGAAATATGCGCTCATATTGCAGCCGATGAGCTGCGTCATTATAAATTATTTTATAAACATCTTCAAAGGTATCTTGAAGAAGAGCATCCTTCAAAATTGTCGCGTCTGAGAGTGGCTGTCGGGCGTATGCTTGAAGCCGAAGACGATGAACTTGCTATGGCTTATTATGCGGCCAATGAAGCCCCTTCGATCACGCCTTATAATAGATCTTCAAACGCAGCTGCTTATTTAAAACGTGTGTATGGATATTATGATAAAAATCATGTAAAGCATGGGGTATCAATGATTTTAAAGGCTTCGGGGTATCCTCCTCATGGTTTTTTATCCACTATTTTTTTTGGTGTGATCTGGACGTTTGTGATGTTTCGGAAAAAGAAAGACCCTTTGTCTCTATAGGAGTGTACTTAAAGAGAAAAATTTTCTAGGCTTGTTTTGAAAGTTTTTTTAAGAGTGAGTTTTTTTTATGCAAAAATGGGCCTCAGGTGCACCGAATTTTTATAAGAGTTCCTTGGGAGTAAGGACACGAAGGGTCTTAACCAACGTTGTTCAATCCATGTGGCCTGATTTTAGATCTTGTTTCTACGCGAAAAGCATTTTTGGATATGCATGGCCTTTTTTAAGAGGACAGAAAGGATCTTCACTCCTCATTTTGATGCCAGCGTATGTTGAAGAGGTCGGTTTTCAAAAAAAGAATAAAGAGAGGGACTTTCAAGTAACGCTTTGCGCGCAGACGATGCTCCCCCTTCAAGATAGGTCAATGGAGCGGATTTTAATAATTCATTGGTTGGAGTATTCTGAAAGTCCTTCAAAATCTTTGCGAGAGGTATGGCGTGTTTTAAAAGAAGAAGGGCGTATTCTCCTCATTGTTCCCAATCGGCGGAGTCTTTGGGCGCAAAAAGAATCAACCCCTCTTGGAGAGGCAAATTCTTTTTCTCTTTCTGAGATTGAAACGCTTTTAGAGGAAGCGTTTTTGACACCAGTTTCGGTTCAAGGAGCTCTTTATTTGCCCCCGACATCTTCCAGATTTCTACAATCTTTTTTCCCCATCGTTGAACGATTCTGTAAAAAAAGGTTAGAAGGCGGCCTTGGATTTTTTGCAGGTGTCTGGGTTATTGAAGCTTCAAAGAAAATTTATGCAGCCGTTCCTGAAACCGAGCCTTCTTCGATCACAGAAATCGTTTTTGAGGGAACGAATTCTTAAGAAGAGAAAGATAAAGGTCTTCATATTGAGCAACGCACGCTGAGAGCGCAAAGTGTTCCTGAAATCGTCTCTGACCTGCTTTTCCCATGGAAAGGCGACGTTTTGGATTTTGATAAAGCTCTAAAATAGCTTTTGACAAAGCATCTGGATCATGCGGCGGAACGAGGAGGCCTGTTACTCCTTGAAGGATGGCTTCTTCATTTCCACCCACTTTTGTTGCAATAACGGGCAAAGAGGCCCTCATCATTTCAAGAAGTGCGTTTGAAAATCCTTCTTCATGGGAGGGAAGGATGCCAAGATCTGCCTTTGAAAGGAAAGGTGTTGGATTATGGCTGTCCAAGATCCATTCAATGTGAGCGTCAATGCCAAACGCTTGGCCAGTCTGTTGGAGAGAAGAGAGAATCCCTCTATCGTGTCCAACAAGTGTCAAGGTCCAACTGTTCCCAAGATCCTTTTTGATGAGGCTCAATGCCTTGAAAAGATCAAGATGTCCTTTATAAGGGATAAGATTTGCGACAACAACCATATTGAAAGAAGAGGGAAGACGCGTCTTAGGAGAAGGCAGCTCCGCTTCGCGAAGTCCATTGTAAATGAGATGAATACGCTCTTTGGGAACATGTTCTTCTTGGAGGAGTTGATTTTGAATGGCTGCGCTGTTGACAAGGATCGCATCACAAAAACGGTGAAGAAGACGTTCAAAATATAAAATTTTATGTCTTTTTTGATAGAGATTCAAAGATCTGCGGCTCATGACCAGGGGACCTTGAAGTTTCCAAAGTTTTCCTAAAGTCATCCCAATACAATAGGCCTTTGGCAAAAAAAAGTGTGTGAGTGTTTCGGGATCCCTTCTAAAATCACGGGTCAAGAGCTTTAAAACTTGAAAGAGGTGACCTAAAGAAGAGGGGAGAAATTTTTGAGGAGAAGGTGTGCCCAACGATAGGAGCGTAATATTGGGGTGATTAAAATAATCTTTTAAAGGGATCTCATGCGACAACACCAAAAGCTTAATTTTCCAGCCATTTTTGGCAAGTACGGGGAGAACAAGAGAAAGATGTCGTTCAGCGCCTCCCATTGTAAGATAAGGCGTAATGATACGAAGAGATTTGTGAGCGTTCATAAAAATCGCTTTTCTGTCATTTCTAAGGACGGCTCAAAAGAGCCACATATTTTGAGTATACTATTAATTAAAGGAGAAATAACAAGATGTTTCTTTTGGATAAGAGGAATCCTCCAATATTTTCCTTTTTTTGTA
>CANMHY010000077.1 GCA_947497675.1 Alphaproteobacteria bacterium | reverse complement strand
ATTTTAACAAAGGAAGGGATTGAAGCTTCTCCAGAAAACATTGCTAAAACGGGACGTGCTTTAAGAAAATTTAGAGATTATTCCATAAAAAATGAGGAAATGGGAAACTTTTTCGACCCTAATAGCAGTCAAGTTCAAGGCCTTGTTGCGCGCCTTGCCGTAATTGATATTCCTCTTAATTTAGGCACGATGGAAGCTGTTAAGGTTTTAACAGAAGTGTTCGTTCCCGCAACGGCTAAAAATGTTCGTGCCACTCAGGCAGGGCTAAAAGCTCTAAGAGCCGGGATTTACGATCCTACAGGAGAAGGTTATTATGACTTCCGCATCCAAGCCTATCGGGCTGCAATTGCCCGCCTTGCAGACTCTGAACTTTCTTATGAGGGCCCCAACATAGAAGCAAGCGTTGCTTTGACGGAGGAGGGTCTTAAAACAACAAACAAAAATGTTCCTCAAGTTGTTTCCGGTTTAAAAACATTGAGAGACGGGATAGAAAATGCCAATGGTGAGAATTTTGATCCAAAGGCTTTGGTGAACCAAAGAGCCGTTGCCCTTCTTGCAACTGCAGGAATGCCTGTTGAGGGTTTGTCCCTCGATGCTGCAAGATTTATTCCTGAATTTGACGGGATTGCTATAACTCCAGATCACATAGACGCTATTAAGGATGCTCTAAAAAAGTTAAGAAACGCTAAAATCCCTTCTTCCACCATCAATCCAAGAGGAATCGGATCCCCCATCGCGGGTGAGCCTCTTCTCGGAGATTTTGAAACAGAACGCGCCACTGCCCGAGTTGCCTCCATCGCTTATCTTGTCAGGCGCGCAAAAGAGCTTAACCCGCAGTTGGACCTAATTGAACCTCCCCTTGATGGCCTCACCATTCAAGGAGCGAGACATCTTGAGCTTGAGCCTGACTATTATCCAATTGATGTTAAAACACCTGCACCAGATCCTGAAGTCGTTGCACTTTTGAGCAAAGTTAATGGTGATGTTCGAATGAATTCCTGGAGGTCTCTTGACACCCTATGGGCCACACCTGGATATTTCGGGACAGGTAATTTTAATAACGTGATTGGTTTAAAAAATCTTGTCTCACAGAGCTGGTACGCTGCACGAAAAGCCAGCGGAAAGCTTGGGGCCGATGCTGCAGCTGATGCCACAAGAACAAATTACCTTTCTCTCCTTCACAATGCAGCCAGCTCTGTTCTTTCATCTCCAGTAGGAATACCTACCCCCATCGATACATTATCTCAAGGCCGCCTAAAAAACCCGGATGCTTTACCAGACGCTGATATGCAAGGGTTTACCATAACCAAATTAGCAATCCAACTTAAACAGGTGGCAAAAGATGAAGAAGGGAGAGATGGACGAGATCGCAATCTTCGACGTGCCCTTAAAATGAGTGAAATGTCTGAAGCTCTTCATCTTCGTGCCACGGAATCAAAAGCACGTCATGCTCTCAAATAACGACGCTGAAAGAGAGGGTAAGAACGCCTCCTTCAAAAAACGTTTACCATGATAACTGACCTTTTCTTCCCTTGAAAAAAACCGCTTGGTTTCTTCTCCCTTATCCCCTAAAATAAGGGCTGTTTTTGGTGTGCATCTCTTTATCTTCGAGATGTTTTTTCCTGCTTTTTTGGACTTTGATCCTTTTGGTTTTTTTTCTAACCTTGACACACGTCTCTGAATCGGTCATTGCGTGGAGGAGACGTTATTTTTTTTATAGGATTTTATGATGACCAAGATCTCTTCCAATACCGTTGCTCTCAATGAAGAATCTCTCCTAATGCACGCTCAAGGGCGTCCTGGTAAACTTGAAATCACCCCCACAAAGCCCCTCGCAACCCAACGGGATCTTGCTGTGGCTTATTCGCCCGGCGTTGCAGCACCTTGTCTTAAAATCTATGAAAACCCAGAAGCTGCCTATGATTATACCGCCAAGGGAAACCTTGTCGCCGTCATTTCCAATGGCACGGCTGTGCTCGGTCTTGGAGACCTCGGAGCCCTTGCCTCAAAGCCGGTCATGGAGGGAAAAGCTGTTCTCTTTAAGCGCTTTGCTGATATCGATGGCATTGACCTTGAGGTGGACACCACCGACGTCGAGGCTTTTATTAATTGCGTCCGGTATCTTGAGCCTACCTTTGGGGGCATTAACCTTGAGGATATAAAAGCGCCTGAGTCTTTTATCATTGAGCAACGGCTCAAAGAGATCATGAATATCCCTGTGTTCCATGATGATCAACATGGCACGGCCATTATTTCTTTAGCAGCCCTCATCAATTCTCTCGATATCGTTGGAAAAGATATTAAAACCATTAAGGTTGTTGTAAACGGTGCTGGCGCTGCTGCCATTGCGGTCGTTGAACTTTTAAAGAATTATGGTCTCCCCGGAGAAAACGTCATTCTCGCAGATCGGCAAGGCGTTATTTATGAAGGACGCGATGGCGGAATGAACCAATGGAAATCCGCCCTTGCGAGTACAACATCCGCACGGACGTTAGAAGAAGCTTTTGTGGGGGCAGATGTTTTCTTTGGACTCTCAGCAAAGGGCGCTGTCTCAAAAGAAATGGTTCGGTCCATGGCCCCGAATCCTATTATTTTTGCGATGGCCAATCCCGACCCTGAGATCACCCCAGAAGAAATTAAATCTGTTCGAGATGATGCTATTATTGCAACGGGACGATCCGATTATCCCAATCAGGTAAACAATGTCTTGGGATTTCCGTATATCTTTCGGGGGGCACTCGATGTTCGCGCCACCACCATCAATGAGGCCATGAAGATTGCAGCTGCCCAAGCCATTGCGGCCCTTGCGCGCGAAGATGTTCCAGACGAAGTTTTGACGGCCTATGCTGGACGGACGCTCCGGTTTGGGCCAGAGTACATTATTCCGGTTCCCTTTGATCCGCGTCTCATTGTTGCCGTGCCGTCTGCCGTCGCACAAGCGGCTATGGAGACGGGTGTTGCACGCCGTCCCATTGCGAATATGGAAACCTATAAAACGCAACTAAAGCACCGTTTAGATCCCTCTTTTGCGAGCGTTCAACTTATATTTGAAGCTGTCCGAAAACACCCCCAGCGCATTGTCTTTGCGGAAGGCGAAGATGAAAAAATGATCCGGGCAGCCCTCTCGTTTTCAGCGGCAGGGTATGGAAAATCCATTCTTATTGGACGCGAAGACGTTATTCACGAAAAAATTGCAGAGCTTGGACTGAAGCTTCCAGAAGAAGGGGGCGTTGAGATCTATAACGCAGCCCTCTGCCCTCACAACGAGACCTACATTGATTTTCTCTATAAAAAACTTCAACGAAAAGGATTTTTGTACAGAGATATTCAGCGTCTCGTCCATCAAGACAGAAATATCTTTGGGGCCTGCATTGTCGCCTTCAATGAAGCCGACGGCATGATTACGGGCTTAACGCGCGGCTATTCTGTGCTCTTTGATGAGATCACGAAAGTTATTAATACCTCTGTCGGAGAAGAGCTCTTTGGTTTGTCTCTTTTCACGTCATCCCAGGCAACGGTTTTTATTGCAGACACGAATGTCCATGCGTCTCCGAGTTCAGAACAACTGGCCAATTTTGCCTGTCAAACAGTTCAAAAAGCGCGCAGCATGGGGTATGAGCCCCGCGTCGCTTTTTTGTCTTCGGCCAACTTTGGAAGTCCTTTGGGAACAGCTTCTTCTGACCATTCGGAACGTATTCAAAAGGCCGTTGCTTGCCTTGATGCCCTCTCCGTTGATTTTGAGTATGAGGGCGAAATGTCTCCTGAAATTGCCTTAAATCAAGACTTCAAGAAACTTTATCCCTTTAGCCGCTTAACGGGGCCTGCCAATATCCTCATCATGCCCGATCTAAATTCTGCGAATATTTCAGCGCGGCTTCTTCAGAACCTTACGCGCGGAACCATGATGGGCCCCCTTCTCATGGGCCTTGAAAAGTCCATTCAGATTGTCTCCATGGGATCAACGGTTTCTGATCTCGTCAACATGGCTGTTTTTGCAGCCCATGATGCTTATCTCAAGAAACATCACCCCAAATAAAAGGATTGTTCGTGTTTCTCAAAACATTAAAAGCCTTCAGCATCGTTCTCTTCTTTGGTGGGACCCTTCTCTCTCAAAATACACTTTGGGGAGAGGCTCAACATCCAGAGGCCTTCGTTCGTATCGTGGGATCGACTGCCGTGTTTCCATTTTCTGCGCGTCTTTCAGAAAGACTTTCTCTGTTTTGGGACCTCCCTTCCCCCATCATTGAACGCACGGGGACAGGCGTTGGAATCAATCTTTTTTGTTCCGGTCTGACGGCCGCGTTTCCCGATGGCGTCAATACCTCGCGTCCTTTAAACGCCTCTGAAAGATCTCTCTGTCAAAACAATGGTGTCACCGAAATTCTTGAGATTAAAATGGGCTATGGCGGAATTGTTCTGGCACGCACGGCCTCTGAAGGACCTGCCCCCTTCTCTCTCACTCTTAACGACCTTTTTAAAGCCCTTTCAAAAGAAGTACTGGTCAATGGGGCCTGGATCCCAAATCCCTATCAAACATGGCAGGATGTTAATCCAGAGCTTCCCAATCTTCCCCTCGTTATTTTTGGCCCTCCTCCAACATCCGGCATCCGAGATGCCTTGCGGGAAATTGTCTTAGATCCCTTTTGTTCCCTTGAAAATCCTCAAAGTTGTGGCCTTATTCGAGAAGATGGTGCTTATATTGAAATGCCCGAAAACTCGATGCTTATGATTCAAAAACTTGAAAACAACCCAAGCGCTCTTGGAATTTTAGGGTATCCTTTCCTGGCCCAAAACCAAGATGTTCTTAAAGGCGTCCCTATCAATGAAATTGACCCAACGCTTTCAACCATCTTAGAGGGCTCTTATCCCCTCTCAAGGCCTCTTTACTTTTACCTAAAGGTTAAAAATCTTCAGGAAAAAGAAAACCTTCAAGCGTACCTTTCTGAATTTATGGATGAGGCCGTTTGGGGAGAAGACGGTGTTCTCGTCGAAAAAGGTCTGATCCCCCTTAAAGAAGAAGAAAAAATTAAAATCCGGGAAGATGTTTCACGCATTCTCGAGAAGAAATCCGACGCGTCCCACGCGATTCTTTAACGCTTCTTTTTTGGCCTTATTCCAGGATTAGACCATCGGTTAAAAAAGGAGAACATCCCAAACGGACGGGGGGTTATCAAGCGTGAGATTTAGAAGATGCTATTCATCCTCTGGTTTTTCTTCTTCTTTTATGAGTTGCTCGATTTTCTCTCGTGTAAGTTCTGTAAATTCAATAATCGTTTCAATATCTATTTTCTTCTTAATCATTTTTCGAGCCGTTTCTTC
>CANMHY010000076.1 GCA_947497675.1 Alphaproteobacteria bacterium | reverse complement strand
GAACAAGCTTAAAGGCTTTTTTCTGATCTTCTTGCAGTTTTTTGTTTTTAAAGAGATTTTCTAAGGCGGTACACAATATATCTGCCTGACAAGCCTCTTGAATAAACTCAGGAACAACGTGTTTCTTTAAAAGGATATTGGGCATCGATACATACGGTATTTTGATCATCTGGCGCACAATCAGAGCTGTAAACCAACTTGTCTTGTAAGAAATCACCATGGGAACGTTCGCGGCTGCAAGCTCTAACGCCACCGTTCCAGAGGCTGCAAGCGCAATTTGAGAGGCTGCAAAAGCATCTTTTTTAGTGTTTTCGCCTGCAATGACCCAAATTGGAAAATTGCCAGGGGTTTTTTGAAGAATTTTCTCAATCAAAGGCTTTAAAAAAGGAAGGGTTGGAAGAACAACACCAAATTCTGGAATTTTAAGAGATAGTTTTTGAAAAGTTTCTAAAAAAACAGGAAGAAGCTTTAAGACCTCTCCCACACGGCTGCCAGGCAACGCACAAATCAAAGGGAGCGCTTTTGGAATACCAGAAGCATCGCGCACGCGCCGGGCATCTCCTTGATCATATCCCCCTTCTAAAATGGGATGTCCAACAAAGGTAGTTGGAAGTCCTTCCTTTAAGAAATAAGGCGGTTCAAAATCAAAGAGCGTTAAAAGATGCGTTAAAAATTGGGATATTTTTTCGGCTCTTTTTGGGCGCCACGCCCAAACTGTGGGGGCCCCATAATGGATATGAGGAAGAGGCGGCATTTTTTGCGTTTTTTCTAAAGTTCGAAGGGCTCGCCCCACCCGAAAGCTAAAGGCAGGGGCATCAATGGTAATAAGCGCACTGGGCTCTGTTTGAATAACATAACGTGCAACTTCTTTCACTTTTTTCAAAACATTAAAGGCCTTAGGGAGAACTTCCATCACCCCCATGACCGTTAAATCTTCCATGGGAAAAAGACTTTTCATTCCCTCTTCACACATTAAGGGTCCTCCCACGCCTTCAAACTGAACGTCAGGGAAAATCTGTTTCAAAGCCCGCATGAGAAAACACCCCAAGAGGTCACCAGAAGGCTCTCCTGCAATGATACAAAATAAAGGGGCTGAAGGCTTAGGCCTCGATTTTTTTATTTTTTTCCTCCCACCCAAACACAAAGAGTCCTTCTTTATCTACAAATTTTTGACATGCTTTTTGATCAATTAGGAGCGTTTTTTCCGCCTCCGCCACAACCCCTAAAAATCCCGTCGCCAAAAGATTCTCAAGCGTTTTAAGCCCCAGCGTTGGAAGATCAACTTTTCCTTCTTGTTGCGGTTTACAGAGCTTCACCAGAAGTCCGCTTGGCTTTAGAGACTGAAAGCGTTCTTTTTTAAGTTTTCCGCACCGCTCGATAAGCGCATCTGTTCCTTCAATGGCCTCCACCCCTAAAACAAGACCTTGATCAATGATGACAGATTGACCAACATCCGCGCGTCCCAGCAGGCGTGCCACCTTAATGCCAAGCTTCATATCTTCAAGAAGAAAATCTGGAACCTCTCTTTTTCCCAAAGGTCCTTTTTGAAGAAGAATATTTTCAGCCGGAAGAACCTCTTCAATCCCCTTAACAGAAAATCCATGACTTTCAAGTTCTCGAACAAGAAAGGAAAGAAGCGCATCATCCCCAAGGGCCTTTATCCCAAGACGGGCCACGAGTTTTGCACCATAAAAATCAGGTCTTAGCTCTCTAAAAGAGGGTCTCTTGATGGCACCGATTAAAACAATATCGCGCACATCTTCAGCAAGAAGGGTCTTTACCATTTTTCCAAGAGCCCCAAGCCTGCACCAGACATGCGGAATTTTCCCTTCAAAAAGATCAGGAGCCGACTGTCCTTCAATTCCAATCCCAAAAATAGGTCTTCCGATCTTAAGACAATGCGCTATCACCTGAAGGGGAAGATCACCACCACCAGCGATAAGACCAAGTTTTGGAAGCATTTTTTCCTCTAAGTTGCGCTTTTGGGCAAACAAATGGATCGATCCGTCTCAGATTGCATAAAAGAAAGGATCTCCATGACTATTTCATGATCTTTAAACAAGGTTGAGACATCTAAAATACGCTCTGCCATTGTTCCCTCTTGTGCAAAAAGAAGCCGATACGCACTTCGGAGACTATGGATACTCTCTCTTGAAAAACCACGTCTTTTAAGGCCAATCACATTCAGTCCAGAAAGACGGGCTCGATCTCCCATCACAGAACCATAAGGGATAACATCATTTTCAACACCAGACATTCCGCCAATCATGGCATGCTTTCCAATACGGACATATTGATGAACCGCAGAAAGACCTCCGATATTTGCATAATCTCCAATGCTTACATGTCCCCCAAGCGTTGCATTGTTTGCCATGATCACATGGTCTCCAAGCTTACAATCATGGGCAACATGGGTTGCAACCATTAAAAAGCAATTATGCCCAATACGCGTTTCACCTCCGCCTTGAGCCGTTCCTGGGTGAATGGTGGCATGCTCTCGTATAATCGTATTGTCCCCGATAATAATCCCATGCTGTGATCTTTCATAGGTCAAACGAAGAGACTGAGGGGCCCCTCCTAACACGGCAAAAGGATAAACTTCAACATTTTTGCCAAGGTGCGTTTTTCCTTGAATCACCACATTTGAATGAAGAACAACATTATCCTCCAAGATCACATCTTTTGAAACACTACAAAAAGGCCCAATCGTAACATTTTTACCAAGATGAGCCCCCTCTTCAACAAGAGATGTAGGATGGAGGGACGAAGAAGAATGTTTTGATGCGTTCGTCATCTTTAAGCATCCATCAACATTGCCGTATACACGGCTTCTGCAACAAGCGTCTCCTCGACAAAGGCTTTTCCTTCAAATCGCCACACATTTGCACGTTGTCGCTTCTTACAAACATGTAAATTTAAGGTATCTCCTGGCACAACCGGCTTCCTGAAACGTGCGTTTTCAACGGACATAAAATAAACGAGCTTTCCTTCACATTCCTTGCCCATCGTTCTCATCACAAGAACAGCAGCCGTTTGCGCCATGGCCTCAATAATAAGAACACCCGGCATAATAGGGCTTTCTGGAAAATGTCCTTGAAAATACCATTCATTTAAGGTCACATTTTTAATTCCCACAGCACTCTCATTGGGAATCACATTCACAAGCTTATCAATGAGCAACATGGGATATCGGTGCGGAATCATTTCACGAATGCGAATAATGTCAATTGTCTCGGGAACTCCTCGCTTATTAAGATTTTCCGGAGATTCTTTATTATTTTGAATATTGAGAGAAGAAACTGTCATGACATTCTCGCGTCTAAATTTAAAAAGTTAAAACTTTTAAACCACCCCTCTTTAAAGAGCGGTAATCTTACATTCCCTTATACAACCATTTTAAGGTATTTTTCTATCCTAAATTTATTAGATTTTTTAAGAATCTGCTTTTTTCTATTTTTATAGGCTTTTTCTATGGGTCCTCTTTTCCTCGGAAAGTTTCCGCAATTTGCGTAATCAATGATTTCGGGATCCATTTTCTTTCAGAAAATCATAACTTTCTCTTTAAAGGACGCCGTCGAAGCCCCTCCTTCAAAATTAGACCCTTAAGATCCTGACCTCCCAATAACGTTCTTTTTGAGAGCCTCCTAAAAAAGTAAAGATTTGACGCTCCTCAAAAATCAATGTTAAATTCTTATGAATCGATGTCCTCTCAAAATATTAAAGAAAAACAATTAGGGAAAGACCTCCATCATGAAAAAAACAACAAAATTACCCCGTCTCTTAAAAAGTTTGTGTATTGTTTCTCTTGCATTCAGTGTTCCCCTCAAAGCACCTGCGAGTTCTGATTGTTGCGCTTCCTGGGCGATCGCGGGGGGTGTCATTTGGGGAGGCGGAATGGCCTGCGCAGCAGTATTATTGTGTACCATACAGGGCTGCAAAGCACTCAGTCAATCTTGTGACAACTGTTTTCAGAGTTTGTACAAATGGATTGATAAAAAAAAAGAGGAAAGTTCTTCTCAATCAACGCCTCTTATGAAGCAGGTTAATGGTCCCTCAAAAAAATATGGAGAGGATAAGAATGATACCCCACTCCCTTCTATAATTTATGAGTCACAACCGCGGCCAACAAGACAAGAAGAAGACTCTTTACACGGTCCATTCATTCCCCTTCCCAAATCTGCCAGCACATCAAATCTATTCGCGGATGATGAGGCCTGAGAGACCAACATCTCCCAAAATAATTCAGGACTGTTTCGGGGACATCTCTTTGTCTTTTCCAAATGAATTGTGGATGAGACGTGTTAAGTACACGTTTTGCTTGCGCCACTCTATGATCGGGAGAGCAGGACTTCCCGCAACGGTCTCACCGTCTTTGATGTCCCGCATGACCCCACTTTGGCCCGCAATGCGGGCTCTTGAGCCAATCTTTAGATGATCTGCAAATCCTGCCTGTCCACCAGCTGCCACATAGTCTCCAAAGACGGTGCTTCCGGCGATACCAACTTGTGCCACAATAATACATCCCCGCCCAAGACGGACATTGTGGGCGATCTGAACAAGATTATCGATGCGGGTTTGGGCTCCAATCTCTGTATCTTTCAGAGATCCACGGTCAATGGTACAATTGGATCCTATTTCGACACCATCTTCCAAAATAACACGTCCCAATTGCGGAAGAGCAATGTAGCCTTTTTCATCCATGATAAATCCAAAGCCCTCTTGACCGATCCGTGTTCCAGGACCAATCATCACACGCTTTCCGACAAGCGCAAAAAAAAGACTCACAGACACAGCAATACGCGTTCCTTCACCAATAACGACGCCAGGCCCAATAATGGAATGGGATCCGATGTGAACATCATCTTCAATTTCAGCATTCTCATGAATCACGGCACCGGGCCCAAGAACAACGTTCTTTCCAATACGCGCTGTCGGGTGGATAAAACATCCCTCCGATTTTACATAATGTTCGGAGCTTTGATTGGGCAAAATTCGACTCTCGGGGTAAAAAGCAGCGGCCACCTGAGCAAAAGCACGAAGAGGCGCCTCTGTATAAAGCGGAAAAACAGACTCTGGAATATTTTCTTTCAACGTGTCCTTTACAAAACAAACAGATGTTTTTGTGTGTTCTAAATCCTTGCGATACTTATCCAGACAAAAACTAAGATCGCCGCGCTGTGCCGTTTCAAGAACAGCCACATCCTTAATCAATAAATCTTTTGGAGGGGTTTGGGTCTCGTGAAGACAACCTCCAGAAATCTCTAGAATGCGATCAAGGGAAAAAGGTCCTTTATTCTTATAAAAACGAGAATCTGCCATT
>CANMHY010000075.1 GCA_947497675.1 Alphaproteobacteria bacterium | reverse complement strand
GAGAACTCTTTAAATTTAAGATCTTATTTTTGATCAGTTGTTTCTCGAAAAAGAGCATAAACCGCTTCATTATTAAGGGCTTTTCTTTTTTTATTCATTCGAAAAAATCTCTCTCTTGAAATTTTTTTGTTCAAATTCAAATAGGATCCTCTTTTTTTCTAAATATCTCGTTTCCCCAAATACTTCTCGACAATGGTGACCACTTTTTCTTCATTCATAAGATCGAGAATATCCCTATTTATAATACGCAATAAATCACTTGGTTCTTGAACGATGAAACTATAATAACGACCGCCAAACCCTGCAGATAAAAATTTAATATCTGGAAGAGCATGTGTGTTTAAGAAGTATCTTAAAACAGGCTCAGAGTACAAGACCGCTTTGGCTTTTCCGTTCTCGAGAGCTGTCAGTGCCTCCTCAAGACTGTCAACGACCTTATGCGAGAGAGACCTATTTTCGAGTAGATTTTGACCAAATGTGCCCCGCACACAAAAAATACCTCCTAAACGCTTTAAATCACTTATTTCTTGGATTTGTGACGACATTTTTCCCACCGTCAGTTCCGATGCAATAGAGGCAATCAAAATATTCATCGCAAGCAAAGAAACAAACATACAAATCGCAGCGACGATTCTTCCCCAAAACGTTTTGGTTTCACCTTCATCTATATTTGCTGACGTCACGATCCCCGTAGACCACCAGAGACCATGTCCTAACCCTTTCCAAAAACCTTTGTGATAAAGTGGGTTTCTTTTATGTTCAAAAACCCAAAAAATTGTGGCTTGGAGAAAAAGGCATCCAAGAAGAGCCATTGTTATTATTAAAAAATCCCAAGAAACAAGATAGTTAAAAAGAATGCCAAAATTTCCTTCTTTTAAATAAGCCACGCCAATCCCAGCAACATAAATAGGAACGCTATATTGGAAATTCATTCCTGATTTTTGCGGAAAATCAGGAATTCTTCCGAGTAAAAGATCATATTTTTTCTCAGATACTCCCTTGATGCCGACGCCTTGTGTTACTGGAAAATACTTGAAAGAAAGTCCATTTTTATGAGCGATCACCTCCCATAGATCAATGCTAATTCCTTGGTATACTCCCGTCTTTTCATCCCGAAAAGCAAAAGGCTCTTCCTCATAGACCCCGACGCTTATAACTTTATTAAGAAGAGGCTCAGGAACCTTTTCATTAAGAGTTTCCAATTCCTCAGCTTGCTCACTCAGAAGTAAAGGAGGGGCATCGTGAGCTTTTGCAAAGTCACCATATAAAATACCCAAGACACCAAAACTCAAAAGAATCAAAACCCGCGTCATCCCCATTCAAACTCTCCTTTGTTATTTTTGTTTCAGAAAGAATCTATCAAGTGTAATCCAATTAAAATATTACTCAAGGGTTAAGAGCCTTTAAACTGTTATTTTTATCTCAATTTAAAACTTCTCTTCTTTTTTACATCCAGATTTCTTGAGAAATAAGCCTCCTAACCAGTTATGACAGAAGTTTCATTTCCCATATATTTTCTTATAATCTCACTAATCTCTTCTGAATTCATAAGATCTAAAATATCTCGATTTATAACACGCAAAAAAGGGCTTTCCTCTTGAACAATCAAGCTATAATACCGCACCCCAAAACCCAATGACATGAATTTAACGTTAGGAATGGGATCTTTATGGAGGACATATTTTAAGACAGGTTCTGAATAGAGAACGGCTTGAGCCTTACCATTTTTTAAGGACATAAGACCTTCTTTTAAAGTTCCAACAACCCGATGAGGAATATAACGTTTGCTCAACAGCTGTTGTCCAAATGTGTTTTGAACACAAAGAACGCTTTCTAAGCGCTTTAAATCAGAGATTTCTTGAATTTTCGAGGAAAGTTTTCCCATTGTCAACTCTGATATGATCGATGCAATTAAAATATTCATTACAATCAATGAAGCGACCATACAAAAACCAGCAACAATTCGTCCCTTGAGCGTTTTTGTTTGGCCATCAACGACGTTTTCGGACGTTACGACGCCCGTCGACCACCATAAGCCGAGTCCAATACCGCGCCAAAAACCTCTTTTATATTCTGGATTTTTTTTGCGTTCGAGCATCCAAAATATAATTGCCTGAAGAAAAAGACATGCAAGCAAAATGAGGACGACGACGAAAAAACCCCATGATCCGATGACATTAAAAATAATTTCAAAGCTATTTTTTGATATATAAGCAATACCAATTCCAGAAACATAAATAGGAATCGTATATTCAAATTTCATCCCTGGCTTTCGTGGAAAATCAGGAATTCTCCCGAGGAGAAGATCATATTTCCCCGTCGAGACCCTGTTGATCCCTTCTTCTTGTGTTACTGGAAAATACGTGAAAGAAAGCCCATTTTTATGCGCAATCACTTCCCAAAGATCAATGCTAATTCCTTGGTAAGATCCCGTCTTTTCATCGCGAAAAGCAAATGGGGCCTCCTCATAAACACCCACGTTTAGAGTTTTATTAAGAAGAGCCTCGGGCAAATATTCCTTAACACTTTCAAGATCCTCAACCTGATCAGAGAGAGTCCCAGACTGGTCTTCATGAGACTTTACAGGAACATTGAACAAAACATTAAGAACAACCACACTCAAAACGATTAGAAAACGCCCCAACACAATCAAAATCTCCTTTTTTTTATTTAATCTATGAGATATTCTATGAGATATAGAGTGACTTATAGAACTCTTAAAATTCTATTCAATTCCCAACTTCTTCTCCCTCAAGCGGCACTTCCATCATGCTTTCAAGCTCCCGCCATTCGCCTTTGGAAAGCCCACTCGTTTCTTGCGTGACTTTTTCCCCCTTAAGAACTTTTTTAAGAACTTTTAAAGCGTCTCTTGAGAGATGAACACCCTCAAGACGGTACTTCATAAAGGCATCAAACGTAAAAGGAACCCATAGTTTTAAAATTTCAATCATTTTTTGAGCATACACACGAATTTCATACTGTGCATGCGCATCTCCCCTTAAACTTAAAAAATGCATCAAATTATGGAGATCAATTTTCCAGTAAAATTGTGTATAGCAATTAACCGGGAGATTCATCCGAGCCAATTCCCGGGACAATCCATGACGATTGGGATCAAGCGCTTCTCCATCCTCACGCTCATTGAGCATCTCTTCATAATGATCGTAACACCGCGCTGAATCTTCTTTAAGAATTTGAAGAACACGCGCCGCTTCTTCCTCCCCTAAAACGTCGTCGCGCCCTTGTTTATTCTGAAGAGACTGGCTGGCAAGTTGCATGGGATCAGGGATGTAAAATTCTCGGTCTAAAATTGAGTACCGTGCAGAGTACTCATTCACGCTTGCTGTCCGATGCCGCAACCAATGCCGCGCAATGAAAATTGGCATTTTAACATGAAACTTGATTTCACACATCTCAAAAGGCGTTGAGTGCCGATGACGAATGAGATAATTAATCAATCCCCGGTCCTCGCTCACTTTTTTCGTACCACGTCCATATGAAACACGCGCCGCCTGCACAATAGCACTATCGTTCCCCATATAATCGATAAGACGTATAAAGCCGTGATCCAGAATTGGGATAATTTCAAAAAGAATTTCTTCCAGTTCAAAAACCGTCGGACGCCGTGTCTGAAAAGTTTCTAGGCGATGTTCTTGTATCTCTTCTTCGTATGATGCCATCTTCTTAAACTCATTCCTTTCATTTTTAAAAATTCTACTATTCGTTCCTCATATCTTGGCCATTCCCAAAATACCTGAGTAAAATACTCCGGACCTCTTGCATATTTAAGAGCTCTAAAATCTCTTGATTTAGAAAATATAAGATATCACTGCCACGTGGCACCATAAAACTATAATATTGGTTAACGATACCCGCCGGAATAAATTTAATATTCGGATTTGGATGATTATTCATCTCATATTTTAAGGCGGGCTCATTATAAACCAGGGCTTGAGCGTCATTATGATTTAAAGAATTTAATCCTTCTGTGAGAGAAGGGACAGCTTTGCAAGAAATCAAATGATCATCCAAAAACTGTTTGGATTCCGTTCCATCAAGGCAAACAACTTTCAAACGTCGAAGATCCGTTAATTCTTCAATGTTAACTGATAATTCTCCCACCGTCAGTTTAGAGGCAATTGATCCTGTAAAAATATTAACCATTATAAGAGCCCCAAACATCCAAAAAACAGCAATACATCTTCCCCACATAGATTTTGTACTGACATCCCCTGCTTCATTTAAAGCAGCGATTCCTGCCGACCACCATAAACCATTCCCAATCCCATTCCAAAAACCTCCTTTATAATTTGGATTTATTTTTCTTTCAAAGATCCAGATCGTGAAGGTTTGGACAATAATAAAGATAAGAAGAAAAAGAATGACTTTAAAAAAATTCCAAGAAATAAAATAATCTATAACAACTTTAAGGGGATCACTTTTTAAAGCAGCAACGCCCAGTCCAGAAACATAAAAGGGCAACGTATATTCAAATTCGCGCCCTTTCTCTTGAACAAAATCTGGAATACCTCCCAACAAAATGTCATATTTCCTCTCAGAAATCCCCTTAATCCCTTCCTCTTTGGTAACAGGGACATACTTAAAAGAAATTCCATTTTTTCGTGCAATAAATTCCCAAACATCAATGCTTATCCCCCGATAAGAATCATCTCCGTTCTTCAAGAAAGCAAAAGGAGCCATCTCACAAACAGCAACGTTTAGAATCTTATGGGTTACTTCACTGGGGAGAGCCCTTTTTGAAAAATGCTTTGTCTTTTCATGGGTCTCAGAAGGATATTTTGCAGCAAAGAGACCCGAAACATTAAGAACGACGACCATTAAAATTAATAAAATACGTCCGAGCATCAAAAACCCTTTGTCATTTTTCTTCATTAAAAACCAATAGAAACACGCCCCTTCTTGAATTACGTCCAACACCCTGCAATATTTTTAAACCGCTAGCAAGAGCAAGAGGAGCCTTTCCTAGAGACGAATATTCGTGACGTTACCGAAATACTTAGACAAAATATATTTAATTTCTTGCTCATTTAAGAGCTTCAAAATGGCTTGATTGAGAGGATATAAAAGCTTGCTCTCGCGCGGAACTTTAATGCTGTAATGCTGACTCACAATACCAGCATGAATCAATTGAATACCCGGCAGGGACTTTTTATTTAACATATACTTCAACATTGGCTCAGAATAGATAAGTGCGTTTCCTGGCGTCTTTTGTAAAATATCAAATCCTTCTTCTAAAGAATTAACGCTTTTATATTTAATAAAATGACTCCCTAGAAATTCTTTGGAAGATACCTGATTCAGACAAAGAAGATTTAACTTAC